>JAIEPY010000023.1 GCA_019748155.1 Burkholderiales bacterium
ACAGTGAAAATCGGAGAGAAATATTAAGCAACAGATTGGAGACAGTTTATGCCTGAATATTTATCATGTAGTAAGGTCAGATATAGTTGATTATCAGTTTTATTTATGTAGGTATAATTAAAGGATTTTTTTGTTGAATTAATATAATTCATCTGCATTATGAAATGTTCTGGAGTTCCAGTCCGCCGTTCATATTCATAGTCAGGTCTTTTATTCATTGCCTCATTATAGTCATAATATCCTATATCATTTGCATAATCGTTAGAGCAAATAATAACTTTTTCTTGATTATCTCTTACACAAAATCTAAGACTATCATTTCTAGCTAATTGAAGATATGCCGGTAAAATGAATCTATCAAAGTCATCTTCTTGCTCTTTAGTATATGGTGTATACATAAAAACCTCCCATTTCAAATTTAGATTTGTTGGATTTTGGCTAATAACGTAAAAATCTACTATGTAATTTCACAGCAAAAAAGAGAAATACACTATTTGTTATAACTCTCTGCCGCACATACTTACTAAAAATACATAGGTAAACTATATATCAGGGATTAACAACTGTTGCTAAATTCACCCGAGGATAACAATATTTTCTGCTTACACAATCTCACTCCGATCACATGATCAATATTTTACGACATTTTGCTACATATTACTTAGCAATTTTAGCAAAATATATTGTTAATTTACTACTTAACTAAGTTAAGTTTTACCTTAGCGCTATTTAATATCGCAATGTTGTCTTAAAGTTACTCAGAATATTGTAAATATTTGTTATAATCACCAGATAAATTATTAATGGTAGCAATCATGTCTAATTATCTGCAAATTTTTATTACCCTACTCAGTTTACTTAATCCAATGTTTGCCCTCGGACAATATTTGGATATGACTAAACATATGTCGCAAGAGGATAAGCAAAATATTTCGATTATGTGCGGATTGACAGTATTTGTTCTGCTTGGATCATTTCTGTTTTTAGGGCAATATATCTTAACCGCCTTATCCATCCACGCTTACTCATTGCGCTTGGGCGGTGGGGTTATTTTATTGCTTCTGGGGATCAACTTAACGCTCAGCTCAAAGTCTGAAGGTGACCGTGAAAGTGTTAATAAAAATTACGACCAAAGTCGGATAAAGACTCTAGGTGTCAGTCCATTAGGATTACCGATGGTAGTTGGTCCGGCAAGTATGGTTTTGGTGATTGTTTACGGAGAAGATGCTCATGGGCTTGTAGGTAAATTACCAATTCTAGTAATTTTAGCCGTAATTGCCACCATTATTACGATTACATTTATTTTATCTAGTTATATTGCACGCGCAATCGGTAATGTTGGTGTAATAATTATTACCAAAATCATGGGCTTAGTCGTAACTGCAATTGCTTTTGAAATGATTATAGCGGGAATGCAAACCGTAGTTCCAATCTTGATGGCTAAATAAAAAAACTCCAGAATTATGTTCTGAAGTTTTTTTATTTAGTTTATGCTTTGATCATTGTACTCTTCGCTGAGATACTCACGCATTTTCTGTAATGCCTTAACTTCAATCTGGCGAATCCGCTCGGCAGAAACACCAAATTCATCCGCTAAATCGTGTAACGTCAATTGATTTTCGCTATCAGCCAGCCATCTGGTACGAACAATGCGCTGTGAACGTTCATCTAACTGCTCCAATGCATATTCTAGTCCAACCGTTTGGATATGATCTTGTTTTTTGCGCTCAATCATCAATTCTGGCGTGTGCTCATAATCGGTTAGCCAATCAATTGGTGCTGATTCATCGCTATTATCATTAATCAACGAAACATCCGCGCCTGTCAGGCGCATATTCATATCAATCACATCTTTTTTGGATACATCTAATGTATCTGCAATCTGCGCTGCCTCACGATCAGAAAGATTACCGGTATCCTCACGTTGCGAACGTAAATTAAAAAATAATTTCCTCTGAGCTTTTGTTGTCACTGTTCTGACAATCCGCCAGTTTTTAATCACAAATTCATTAATCTCGGCTTTAATCCAGTGCATTGCAAAGGTTACTAAGCGCACTTTACGGCGTTCATCAAAGCGTTTTACTGCTTTCATTAAACCAATAGTACCTTCTTGAACGATGTCTGCCAAAGGTAAACCGTAGCCCAAATAGTTACGCGATATTGATACAACCAAACGCAAGTGTGATAACACCAAACTTCGTGCCGCATCAACATTTTCATCTTCACGCCATTGTTTTGCGTATTCGTATTCTTCTTTTTCCGTCAATAGCGGCAGGCTATTTACATAGTTTATATAAGCATCCATGCTACCATTAGAAACTGCTGGTAAATTGGTAAAAGCTAAACTTGTCATAGATACGCCTCCTTGTCTATAATTCAGCTTGCGATTATAACAAACCATACTAATTAAGTCAAGCCAGATTAATCTGTCTAAATGGAATCGGGTAAGACCGCCCTCACGGGCGGGACTTCCCACACCACCGTACGTGCGTTGTCGCATACGGCGGTTTTAA
>JAIEPY010000102.1 GCA_019748155.1 Burkholderiales bacterium
GCTAACATACCAGTTGCAAATTTACCACCCTGAACAGGAGAATATGTAACGGTTGGAGTTTGTGAAAATGCAATCTGCGGGCTAACACTCCACTGTACCCCATTGATTGGTGCCGAAGGATTATTTACACCAAATGTACCACGAACAGCTGTCGTTAAGGATGTTGCCGCAGTAATGCTATCGACACCAACAAAATATGGATTTTCACCATAATGCATGCGCACAACATTCATTAAAAACTGCTCATTCTCACTACTATCCAGCGCTTTGTTATAATTCTCACGATTTTGCGGAACATCTCCTAAACTGACGGTAGAGCATGCGCTGAGTAACGTTAAAAACAAACTACCCGCAAGTAGTTTTTGACTTAATCTTCTCATTTCTTTAAAATCACCTATTAACATAACAAATTCTTAATTTACACAACATAAGTACCTAGACAAATGTAATTTGGTATTTTCTACCAATATTTGCTAGTATATCTAATAACGCATTTTCCAAATTTTTGATATTTAAATACGCCGAAAATGGCAACCATTGATATTTGATAAATCTCCATAATATTTCAATTAAATTAAGCTCTGGTGAATATGCTGGTAAAAAGTATAAATTAAGGTTCTTACTTTTCCAGTAAGCAATTCTTTCTTGAAATATTTTTGCTTTATGAGTTGGAGCATTGTCTAATACAATCCACGTTTTCTGTGTAATAGATTGAGCAAATTGATCAAAATAACTAATTATTACTTCTGAATTCACTGTTCCGTCTACTACCATTGATTCAAAATTTCCGTTGTGCTGTAATAATCCTAGTACGTTAAAGCTTTTGCTACGAGCAGATGGTAACAATATATTTTCATTCTTTTTTTGCCAAGCATATGGAATTTTAGGGGTTAAAGTAAACCCAGCTTCATCATAATAATAAAGATTAACTGTGCCACTTATCTGCTGCTGTACTAGCAATGCTATTTCGTTTTCTGCTATTTCAAATTTTTCCTGATCTCTTTTACCGAGTAATGAAGTGCGCATACGTTTCCAGATATGTTTTCCCTTTTTTAGTAAGCGTTTAACTGTTTTAGTAAGCGTTTAACTGTTTTAGTACTGACTTTTTTCCCATACTCTTCTTCTAGTTTTGCTACTGTATACTTCACTGATCTTGGCTCTTCTTGAATATATTCAATAGCTTTTTGTTGTTCTTCTTTCGTTAACTTAGTGGGGCGACCACTTTTAACTTCATCAAAAAGCCCAATTAATCCATATTTTTCCCAATCATCAATCCATACTGATACGGAATCCCGATCTACTTGATAAATATTAGCAATATCATTAATTTTAAAACCCCGACTACTTAATATGATACTGTGAGCTCTAGTTCTATATCTATACTCACTATGGTTTTTAACCAGTTCTTCCAATGTACAAATTTCAACGTCACTTAGTGTTTTTGAATATTTCATAGATAGCTTTTTAAAATACCAATAGCGAAAAATTACGTAATTGCCGCAGCTGGTAGTTTAACATAAAGTACCGTAAAACATTTGTTCAGGTACTTACATTAACTTATTCGCAATATCCTAGGTTCTAATTTTAGAATGATCCGCTACTACAACTGGCTAGCCAATCACCAGCGATCTACATTGTTACTAAAGGTATTTCTACTTCTTAATCTTACATCTCAATGATGCACCATCACTTTACCAGGCAATACTTAGTTTTAAGCCATAGGCATAGGAAGTACCAGTTAGGCTACTTTGATTCATACCACCTTGATCAATTGCCAAAGAGGCATTGCTATCTGGCTGATTAATGGTAACCGTATATTGCCAATAGGGTAATAAAGTCACCGTATTGGTAAGTTTCATCCCCAACCCAACTTGATAGGTAATTGGTATTTGGTCAAGAACCCCGTTAACCGGAGTATTGCTCTGCGTTTGCGAATTAGGGTATGCTCCGGTTAGATAATTACGCTGAAAGCCATCCCAGATATTGATATATGGTGAAAGTACCGGACTGGCACGAAAACTGACTTTAGTCCCCACCAACGTAGCATAAGTAGTTGAATCAACATAATCGCCATTACTATCATCTAATACCGGACCGGACATGTTTTGTGAAATATTTAAGCGCAAATAAGGTGTCACATTCACATTTGGTGCTGGATGAAAATTATATCCCAAAAACCAGTTAGTACCATAGCCCATTGGCGGACTTAGCTCAGAGGCCGGAACCCCGGGAATATTTGGATTTGAAGATGCATAATTATAGCGCGTAAGCAGTCGAATTTCATAATAGACATCGTTTGCCATAGTCTGTGAGAAGAATATATAAAAATTGGTTCCATTAGGTGAGGCTTCAAACGCACCACCTGCGGTAGTAATGGTATCCTGCTTGGGAGCAGTACCCGGAACTCCTGAATATTTATGAAGCTTAGTTAATTCATCATCGCTGACTATAGCGGCGGCTTTTTTCTTCGTCCGTGGTGCTGATTCGTTGATAACCGTCTCAGACTCTATCCTGCATCCGCAGAAATCAGGTGCACCAAGAGGCAATCTCTTGAGCTACCATCTCATTTGGACTTTTAAACCCAAATT
>JAIEPY010000060.1 GCA_019748155.1 Burkholderiales bacterium
TTTTACACCTTAGATATTACTATGGTGGTGACATTTCTATTTCAGCTAAGTGACATTTCTATTTCGGGTTGATAATTTGCTTAATTGAAGTGATTTAAGTAGGATTATTAGTATATAATACAGTCAAAATATTAGGAGAGCTTTAGATGCGGATGAATAAGAAAACTTTAGCGTTAATTTTAACTGGGCTGATTAGTAATAACGCATTTGCTGCGTTAGTTGAAAAATCTGACTTAGTTGTCGATCAGATTCAAATTGGTAAAATGGATGGCGACACTGAGCCAGCGCAGTATTCAGTTATGTTTAATTTTCATAATAGTGGTGATGATATTAATAAATGGCAAATTGGGTTTTATATGTCGCGTAGTTTCTACAGTTTAGCTGCGCAAAATATTAATCCGGGATTAGAAATGCAGGTGTGTAATGCTGATGGTGGATGTGCTAATCTACACTACGTAAAATCAGCATTTAATGCGCCAGATTTGAGCCAAGGATATTTTACGCTGCTAGAGCCAATTAGTAGTTTTCCACTGAAAGAAAAAGGGCGCTACTATATTCGGCTTGCTCATAGTAACCAGTGGACTGCTGGTAATGTTTCGGCACTTCCGCAAAATTTATTTTTAATTAGTGATAGTTATACTAAAAATGGAGTTCCACGAATTTATACGATAAGTACCGAGCTGACCCAATATTCTTTGCTGGGGTATGACCATAATCAAGTTGAAATGCAGATTAAGGATAAATTAACCGCAAATTGGCAAAATAGCCAAAGCTTCACGGTTGGTTCATTACCGGGAATTGTGCCGCAACCGGTTAGTATTAAAGCTCTTGGTAATGATGGATTTACGCCACCAAAACAATTAACTATTCATAATCAATTGAACGACAATAATAGTGTTGTAAGTTTATGGGCGCAAAAGATTAAAAGTGATTGGAAACAGAAAAAACCTGTTTTAATTGATAATGATAGTGCGGCAAATACTGGTATTATCATCACCGAAATCAGCGATCCTAAATCAATTGCTAATAGTCCTGAAGGTTACCGTCTGATGATTAATGCAGATAATATAACTGTTGAGACGCTTACGCAAACTGGGGCATACTATGCCTTACAAACACTGCGGCAAATTTGGGCACAAAACAAGCAAACTCTTCCTAGTGTGACTGTCACAGATTACCCGCGCTTTAAATATCGTGGAGTTTTGCTGGATACTGCCCGTCATTATTTTAGCCTTGCTGAGATTAAGACCTTGCTTGATGTTATGGCAAGTCAAAAATTAAATACCTTGCATATTCATTTTGCAGATGATGAGGCTTTTCGTTTGGGTTTGGAGTCGTATCCGAATTTAACTACTACTGCAGCTAATCGTGGCTTAGGGCAAGCCGTTGGTCCCAATATGTTACCGCAAAATAATTTAGATACTACTAATCTAACTCAACAAATTTATCCACTTGCGAATAGTGCTTATAACGGCTCATATTCGGCAGAGGAGGTTAAAACCTTAATTAGTTATGCTAATGCTAATCAAATTACGATTATTCCAGAGATTGATTTACCTGGTCATGCCCGGGCTTTGATTAAGGCATTGCCTGAGGTTATGCTTGATCCAAATGATAATTCGCAATTTGTTTCAGTGCAAGGTTATAGCGATGATGTTTTACCTGTATGTACTTACGGAACTGATATTTCAGTTGGAAATCAATTTACACCAACGATGAATACCATCATGCAAAATATTGCCGCACAATTTAATAATCAAAGCACGGTGTATGCAGTTAGTAATGAGGTTAGTGTCGGTGGTGATGAAGTAAGTTCACATGCCTGGACGAATGATACCAGTTGCCGTAACGAATGGGGTAATCTATCTGCATTAGAGAAATCACATCTGTTCTTCCAAAAATTAGCTAATTCTAACAGTGAATTAATGTTTTCTGGCTGGCAACAATTTATTCAAAACGATAGCGAGTCTCTGGGTAAAAATATTGTTGCCGCTAATCAAACCGGGCATGTGTGGGTATGGAATCCATCTTCTGAAGGGGTTGGGCAAGCAGTTAGCTTAGCTAATAATAACTATCCAACGGTATTGGCATATGCGGATAAAACTTATTTTGATTTAGCCTATACTCCAAGTATGTATGAGCCCGGATTTACTTGGGCAACAGCTTATTCTGATACTTATAGCAATTTGAGTATGGCAGAAACCGCAAGTAAAACCCAATCTAAAACTAAAAACCCACAAAATATCGTTGGTATTGAGGGCACTTTATGGTCAGAAAATCTACCTAGTTTTGATCATCTGATGTATATGGCATTGCCAAAAATGCCAGGATTAGCTGAAGCTGGCTGGTCACCAAATTGGGTGACTATAAATAATAAGCAGCTAGATTGGCAAAGCCTAGCCACGCGACTTGGTTGTGGTGAAACTGGCTTTTTAGCCTATTTAAATCAATCCTTTGGCGTAAATTATCGTGGCTATCCACATGGTATTAGCCGTGAGTTAGCAGATGATAATTCATTATGTAGTACAAGTTCAAGTATGGCAAATTAGTTTTTCTGATGTAATGATAATGGCTACTTATTTAGGTAGCCATTATCGTTAGTGCGCCAGACATGGCGCGCATCTAGGCGGTGCAAGTCCGCTGTTAGCCCTGTCGATGGGAATAACGAGCCTAT
>JAIEPY010000050.1 GCA_019748155.1 Burkholderiales bacterium
CAACAGCTGCATGGAGTAACACTAAAAAACCTGTCAAGCTATTTTTTAACTTTTTTTAATATATTTTACTGGGCGAGTGAGCAGTTACCAAATAAAGAGCTAATCGGATTAAACATCACACAGGTGCAACCAACCGATGATATTGAATTTATAGCTCAAGTAGAAAGAATACGCAAAAGAGTTATTAAAACCGAAGAGTCATTATTTCATATTAATTTTCTAGGATTTAACTACGGGTTTGATAGCAGAGGTGTATTATCATTTCCGATTTTTATGCCTAATGGAAAAGTCATTGGTACCAATAGCGTTTCTAAACAATTTAATTGGTTTAATCCTACCGAATGCTTTGCTAATTTAATTGATCGTCATAATCATCATAGATTACACACTACAGATGTTGAGCAACAAATAGTTCAAGCTCTTACGCCCAAAGAGCACGAAATCTTATTTCTATTTAGTATAGGTCTTACTCATGATGAAGTTGCTAAATTCATGTCTATGTCAAGAAGTAATGTTACGAAGATATTTAGTACAAAAATTATTTCTGTACTGACACAAATAGGTATTTCACCACAGGATGTATTTGAATTATTATCAATAAAGCCATTATCGCTTAAACGTCCCAGAGCTATTATCTTTAATAGTAGTAGTGATATTTATTAGGATATATACTATGAATCAGAATATTATGGAAATAGATGATAAATCAGCATATGATCCAGACTTTATAGAGAATGTCATTATCCCGATGCTTACTGGCTTAGTCCAAAAGAAATTATTTTCTGCAGCATATGATCTTGATGGAAAGATAATTATTGCTACAGATATGTTTGCTGGATACTTTGGCTATAGTAGCATGAATCAAATTCAAGGAAAGAGCCTGCACGATATCCTTGCTGAAATTGGCAAGCTTGAACAGTTAAATTTAATTGACCATTTAAATAAAATTAGACTAAAAGTAATTAATACAGGATCAATTGTAACCCATTTAAATTTGATTCCATTCCAAAATAAAATATTAACAACTCTGGTATATAATATACCTATCTTTCGCACTGACGGTAAAGTTGTTGCAACTAGAACTATTGCACGCAAGATTGATTTGATTAGTTCTGTTGCAGCAATGAATAACAATCTGATTCATGGTGAACCAATTTGTAAAGTAAAACCATGGGAGTTACATTTAAGTCCGCGACAGAATGAAATATTATATCTCCTGACAATCGGCTTCTCCCAAAATCAAGTAGCGGACTACTTAGGCATTACTCGCGGAACAATTAGTAAAATAATTAGCGAAACTATCTGCCCTCTTTTTGAAATAGATGGCTCAAACACTAAACTTTTAGTCAAAACCATAATAGCCTCTAAGTATTTTGAACGAGCTAGCAATCCGTTTCTTGAGCCTCGTATTATAGAAATTGATAGTAATATAGAACTATATATATAACTTCGCTAATTATCCTATTCTCTCCAAATATTGCTCTCTGGTCAATGTGTACAATCGATATGGATTTAGCTCCTTTTTCCTTTCTAGATGAATAAAATTATTCTTAGGGTTGGTCAGCATGCCTAATTTATCAAGCGCCCGGATAGATTTACTATTTTGCTCGGAAACAATCGCAATTATTTCTTCAAAGTGTAATTCTAGAAATGAGATTTCAAAAATTTTCTGAGCTATTTCACCAGCATAACCATTTCCCCAATAGTTAGAAGAAATCCTCCACCCTAGCTCAACTTTATTTGCTAGATGAGGTACACCCTTAAAATATCTAAATGCTATAGCACCAATTAAATTATTAGATTTTTTTTCAATACATGCCATGGGTCCAAACCCGCACCGCACAAAATGATTTTGATAACTATTTATCAAATTAATCGTTCTATCAATTGTATATGGAGATGATTTGTCTAAATACTTCATAACTTCATCATCATTTCCTAGCAGATACAAATCATTGAGGTCTTCGTCTTTCCATCGTCTTAGTATTAGGCGATCTGTTTCATAGATATGATTACTTACTTTTTTCTCTGCACTGCTTATATTTAATATATCCATTTAGTAAACCTTAATAATTCAATCTGTTCTCTCTATTAACTAGTCTAATTTATTGTAGATATAGGGTTTGCCCAATCTTAATTTGGTTATTATGAATATGGTTTATCTTAATAAGACTGTCTAATGAAGTATTACTTTTTTTAGCCAGACTATAGAGCGTATCCTGTGGCTCAACAACAACAGATTTTCTTCCTTTAATAACCCTAACTCGCAAACTTAACCATGATTCATTTGTTATCTCTGCGCTATTATCACTAGCTTTAGCTTGTTTATCTATCCTCTTGTTGTCATACGCCTTTGTGCTAGCAGCTGGAGCAATAGATACTTTTTTGATCGCCACAGGTTTTGGTGACTGGGCCACTTGAGAATTGCTTAACTTTAAAAGTTGATGCTGGTAATCTAGCAGAGTTTCTGATAATGTAGCGTAGTTAGGGAGATTGCGATTAGAAGCCAATAGACCTGCTAACGCGGCTATCTTGACTTTTAGTAAATCGACTGAACTAGTTCCTTGATAAAGATTAATATAGTAATATGCACTAGGATAATTATGTTCTTTTAAATAAACTTTACTGATTCCTAAGAACCTGTTTAGAATCTTCTTAAAATTAATGTTACAAAAGCTAAGATTACCATATGTAAGCTTGTATTCATAA
>JAIEPY010000011.1 GCA_019748155.1 Burkholderiales bacterium
GATTTTTTTAAAATCACCATTTCTTCAGTGGGCTGTCACGCCCCATCAAGTGACATTTCTATTTCGGGTTAACAAAGATGAGCGTTGTTTTTTCCACGAGTTTTCTGCGTGTAAATGCGATATGCAGCCCCTTTGAAATTAATAAGTACACAACAAACCTAAACTTAGCTACGCTTTTAAATAGCGCTGCACAAATTTACCACGTATGCTACCATAGCGGCTTGATTAACAAACCTACGTTCTCAAACTAATTTTAACTAGACCAAATAATTAGATGTATGATTCTTCATTACCGCTTTTACATTGAAAAATAAGCAATGCTATATATACTCAACACAACTGCAAGCATATTTATTACTATCTTAATTGGTTTTATGTGCGGTGCATTGCGGCTATTCAAGCCTGGACAAGACAAAATATTAATTAACTATGTTTTTTATATTGCTCTACCGGCCAATTTATTCTTATCTTGTTATAACGCAAAATGGAGTATCTTTAACCTAGCATATTTGAGTAGTTATTTAGTATCTGCAATAATTATTATAGCGTTGAGTTATCTGTTGAATCGTTATTGGTTCAAATTTACTCTTACGAACAGTATTATTAATTCATTGAATGTCAGTCAGGTAGGTGTCGGATTATTTACGATGCCACTATTTATGGTTGTCTTTGGTGAGACGCATCTCGCTATGCCACTAATGGTATGGCAAAGTGTGGTTTTTATGACTTTAGGAATCTTTTGCCTGCAACTAAGCGTAGAAAAGCGGCAAGGCAACTATATTGCGGGAATATTTGGCAAAATTATCCGTGCAATTATTTCTAATCCTGTGATTATCTTGTCACTAATAGGATTAACAGCAGGAACATTCGCACTTAAATTACCCAGTTTTTTAATTACGAGCACTAAGTCAATTGGTGATACTTTATCCACAGTAGCACTATTTAGTCTGGGACTCACCTGCGCATTTAATTTTAGAAGCCTGCGCAGTTTAAGTCAACTGATTCCGCTTATAACTATGGTTACTTTAAAACTACTGCTTTTTCCATTAATTGCACTGCTTATTGGAAGTTATTTTGGGCTTGATGCTGAATATTTGCTAGCATTAGTATTATTCTCTGCAAGTCCTGCAGCAGCCCACACCTACATAATCGCTAAACGTTATAACATGGATGCGGATTTAGCTACTTTTAGTGTAATCTTTAGTACTATGTTAAGCTTTATCAGTATTAATCTATGGCTTTATATGCTTTCAAAAATATTAAGTTTAGCAAACTAACTCACTAATTCAAAAAAAGCAACCAGATTTATGGTTGCTCATTATTTATTTAGCCACAGTGACCATAGCCGGACGCAGTACCCGACCATTGAGTAAATATCCTTTTTGCATAACGCTGACTATTGTGTTGGTTTCCTGTTCATGTTCTTCAACTACACTCATTGCCTGATGCAGATTAGCATCCAATTTTTCTTTAGCTTGTGGATTAATATCTTTGATCTGATGCGCTTCAAACACTTTGATTAATTGCTGCAAAGTTAGATCAACGCCCATTTTTAACATCTCAAAATTACCTGACTGATCTTTAAGTGCCATTTCGAGATAGTCTTTAACTGTGATTATTTCTTTGGCAAAATTACTAATTGCATAATCACGAGCTTTTTTGGTTTCTTCCGCACCACGGCGTTGGGTATTTTGCATTTCCGCAATTAAGCGTAAATTAGTGTCTTTTAACTCCGCCAGCTCTTGTTCAAGTTTAAGAACCTGATTAGTTTCTTCCTGAACGATTTCTTCTAAAACTTCGGTAATGTTTTCAGGATTTTGATTTTCTGCTGCCGTGTTTTGAATTGCTTCACTTGATTCTTGTGTTGTTTGTTGTTTTTCCATCTTTATACTTTCGTAAAATTAAATACTAATGATTATATATATGGTGCTTGAAACTTATTTTTCAAGCTAGAATTAATCACATTTTAGAATATTCAATTAATTCTACCCATTTATTGTGCTCTTGAAGAGGCTCTTGATACTTAAATTAATTTCATGTATTCATAGATGAAGTCAATCAGCAACATATCTTCAGAAGAAACTTGTTTTTTAGTCACTATATTAATGGGCTGATTCATATATATTCACAGTATTTGATTCTTGAATACGAAGGATTATTAAAATCTCTGGTTTTGCAGAAAAAATCATTAAACCTAAAATTAGAGTTTTGGAATCAGCTAAATTATATTAAGCATGATTTTACACAATCATGCAAAGTTAGTGCGTAACATGAGTTAATTGCTAATAATACTTCCAAGTAGAAAGCTGCAGAAGATCTCGGTAGTCAACAAGGCTAACTGACGTTTTTAGGATATGACGATATGAGCTCTAAGTATTTTCATGGATTTTTCGTACACGGATTGAGTTACTTTTGCGTTATTTGCAACTTATTTAATCACTTTAAATATCAAGGTTCTACAGTTGATTATGTTTGATTTCAAAGTTTACAACGTGGTGGAGATGGGGGGAATTGAACCCCCGTCCGAAAGTCCTATATAACGAGTCCTACATACTTAGTCAGGTCTTTTGAGTTTCGCTCACAAAACGCCGGCCTAACAGGCTTAATCTGAGCTAATCGCTATTAGTTTCGATCGGGACAAGCGGTCAGTCCTTCTCAAAGTCTATTTCCTTTGACGCTAAAACTTATACCAATAGACAAGTTAAGTTTAGCGCTAGCAGAACTAAGCTGCTAAAGTAACATTTGCGTCGTTAGATGCATCTGCTACGTTGTTAAATGTGTTTGCATTTAAGTTTTTTACAGTGTTTAACGTGTTCTGCGATCACGGTATGCGCTCTAATTACTTCGCTACCCCCGTCGAAGCCATGTCACCCCCATAGATTGGTAGAACGTTATTGTACTATATTTTACCTTGCTACATGATAAATTTTAAGGGTAGTTAGAATTGAATTTATGTAGAACTTGAAGTTTTATGTGAGGGTTGCC
>JAIEPY010000097.1 GCA_019748155.1 Burkholderiales bacterium
TCATATCTCCCTCCATATGCCAATGAGCATTTGCTCAATGGCTTATATGGAGCTCATTTAAAGCTCTAAATTAACATACAAGTACACATACTCCAAATCAATTCTCAAGGTGAGCTTTGTAGGTTTAGTAAAAAAGCTTGTTTGCCGATTAACGTTGCTCTAGATCCTTGTCTGGATGCTATTGCTGAGTCATCGGCATATTTACTTACTATGAAGTGGAATAACTGCCAATTAAGTTTGACAAGTGTATTATAACTGGAGTAATGAATGTCTCTTTGACAGAAGCTGGTAAAACCATGATTTCTTCAGCTAAAGTAATAATTATGTCACAATAGTTTGAATGGAAGCTGGCATCAACCGAACATAATTCTACTACCAATTATGATAAAAATAAAGCCAACTAGTATATTAATCATGCGCTCACGTTTAAGATAAGCATCCTGTACCCTAGAATGGCTGAATATTATACTTACGCAAACAAACCAAAGCAGGGCTACCGCTGCTTGTCCAATAATAATGATAATATTGCTTGCGATTGATGGATGTTGCTGCTCCGTATAGGTCAATATTGCTGCTGCCATAGTGTACAATTTTGGGTTTAGTAAATTAGTAACTAATCCTGCCCGATAATAGCTAAACATTGCTGCACTTTGCTTATATTGTTCTTCGATATGTTGATGCTTTGATTTACTACGTATACTCATAAACCCTAGATAGATTAGGTAGGAACCACAAATTAAACTAAAAATAGCTTTGAATAAATGATAGCTAAATAATACCTGAAGACCACAGACAACAATAGTAAATGAAAATAAGCAACCTGTTGCGATGCCCAATGCGGAAAATAAACCAGCTCTACGCCCATAGCTCAGTGAGTTTCTGAGAACCATTACAAAATCTGGTCCTGGTGACATAACTGCTAAAAATAAGATAAGCAAAGTTTTAATAATTAAAGCAATATCAATCGACATAAATTTTAAACTCCTTCGTTGCAGTGAATGTCATCACGCCCAGGCCTAAATAGATAGCGAAATAACAATCCCCCGGCAATAATAGTAAACCCACCAACTAACACTGGTAAGCGGGCATGATGTGTAGCAATATAGCCCCCAAGGATAGCTGGTATTGCTTGTGCTAATGCATTTGCACTGGAGTTTATACCCATAGCTTCCCCCCTGATCTGTGGTGGGCTAATTCGCGTAATCAGTGCTGCTGAGAATGACATACTTAATGCATTACAGGTTGCCATAAATGGTGGCAGTAAATAGACTAAATTAGGGTGGCTGACAGGTATGAAATAATAACCAATTAAGCATAAGCCAGAACCAATAATGGAGTAGCGCAGAACTTTATAATCCTGAACTTTTCCGGAAAGTCTGCGCACAACTAAGCCTTGTGCTAAAATTACCATAATTCCTATATAAGCGTAGAAATCACCAATTTTTCCTTGAGTAAAACCAAATTGTTCAGCTAGAACGACTCCCCAGAAGGTAGTATAAAAAGTAAATCCTGCATTAAAGAGAAAGGTTGCTGGAATAATACTCTTTAAACCGTTAATGGAGAATGCTTTGATGATGTTATGAATCGGACGAGTAAAATCAATGCGATTTTGACTGCGAACATGTAAGGTTTCGGGAAGTAAGCGAATAACTAATATTACATTAATGGTGCTAAGTATTGCAGCGAACCAAAATGGAGTTGCAGAATCAAACCAACTTATCAAATTTGGATCGGATAACTTCCCCCCAATGAATGGACCTAAAATAAAGCCTAGTCCAAATGCCATGCCAATTAAGCCAAAATTTTTAGCGCGGCTTTGTGGGCTACTTATGTCGCCAATAACTGCTTGGGCTACAGAAATATTACCTCCCGATGCTCCATCCAGTGCCCGGGCAATAAACATGAGTGGTAAATTTTTAGTTACTATACCAATTGCAAATAAGATATAAGATAATACTGTTCCACTAATTGAGAAAGCTAAAATTTTCTTACGTCCAAAGCGGTCGGCTAATTGTCCTAAGATTGGTGCACAGAGGAATTGAGCAATTGGAAAACACGTCATTAGCCAGCCCAACATGATAAATCCTTCTGCTGTACTCCAACTATCGGGCGTTACCTTAAAGGTAGAATGCGGCACTACCAACATTGGGAAAACTGGTATTAAAATACCAATGCCGAGCATGTCAATCAAAATAGTTAGAAAGATAGTCCAGAGGATTTTCTTATTGGTTTTCTGTGGTGTAGTCATTAGTTGCTCCGCAATAAAGTCAGTAATTATAACACATTGTTGAGCTTGACTAACCTAGGGCTGGGGTTATATTCACGTAGCAATATTGTAGTTAATAAGAATATAAAATTAAGATGAGTTGAGTTTTTTACGTAAATATTCGCGAAGCTCAAACATATGCTACTCCAAATTATAATTAGCTTTAGCGGTTATAGTATAATTAAAGTTCTTACTGGCTTGTATAAATACATTACGAGGTATCTAAGATGTGGAAATTGGGATTATTAATCATTATTTTATATGGCTACGAATCTTCACAGCTAGTAGTCGAGCAAAGCTGCTTTATTCGGCCTGAATTAAAAGTATTATTTCCATCGGCTAATATAATTACAGCGGAAGCCCTTGCCGTTAAAGCGTGGTAGTTTGAATCAGATAATGCAGCAAGCTTTAAAGCGAGTAAAACACCAGTGCAATTTTGGCTTGCTACGCATGATAGTATTATCAATACTAAGCTAGCGGAGTCAATAATTGTTAATTATCCGAATAAGACCATTCATTATGTTGATGCTAGTGGTCATGCGCTGGCCTGGCAAGCAGGCTTGGATATTTGTAAGAATATCTCATTGAACCGATAATTTTATTGCACATGGTACTAAATTTCTTGCTACAGCTATTTGAGTTATTTCTCTTAGCTATGAGGTCATTTTCTCCATTATTTTTTTCAGGATATAGTAGTGCACTGAATCCAAATTTTTGATACAGATTATGTGCATTCTGAGTTGCCAGCAACAATTTTTTACTTCAGCGACTTCAGGAGTATTTAGTAGGGCTGTAAGTAATAGACATGCAACTCCTTTGCCGCGAAACTTCGTTACTGCTCAGCCTCCTATAGGCTAAGCTAAATTTATACAATCACTAAATTGTAATCCAATGGATTTAAAATTAC
>JAIEPY010000054.1 GCA_019748155.1 Burkholderiales bacterium
GGATTTTTTTAAAATCACCATTTCTTCAGTGGGCTGTCACGCCCCATCAAGTGACATTTCTATTTCGGGTTAACAAAAATACTAACAGGCTCAGCTATAATTCTAAAATAAAGCCAACTTCTCAAAAGATTAGAGCTGAGCAACATGTTCAGCTCTAGCGATATTTATTTCTAATGACAATCATCACTATCTATACTACCATCACAGATATAGACTTTAAATTCTTTAGCATTAATTTTAATCCCATTTGACAATGTAATATCTTTACCACTGTCAGACTTAGCGCGGTCTCCAGAGTAATGTGAATAAGAGCGATCTGCAGCAAACAAAAAGCCTTTATTGCCAATCCAGTAACCAGAGCTATCTTTTAAATCAACTCGTGTTGCAACTTGACCTGTGTGCTTATAAATTGCATTACATTTTTTCCCACTCCTAACTTGACTAATTTGACGAGTAGGATCAACAGTTACCCACGCTTCATCTGAAACTGTATCGCCAGCTTCAAGAAAATATCCTTGTACAGTAACAGGAGACGATGATTTATTGACAAAAGTAAACGTACAATCAGCAAATGATATTCCCAATAATACAGAAGAAAGCAATGCCGATAAAATTAACTTACTTTTCATTATTATTCCCTTTAATTAATATAAAACTGCCACAGAGCTAATATTTTATCAAATTATACATCAGTTATGATGGGTATTATATAGAATAATCAATATACCTAATAAGTTAAAGTTAATAAATTAAACTAAATATACTCTGGTATAATCTGGTACTATTTTTTTAAAAGTCAATAAGGACAACGATTATGATTAGCATCATTCTACTCGGAGCGCCTGGTGCAGGTAAAGGAACTCAGGCTAAATATATTACCGAAAAATTTAATATTCCCCAAATATCTACGGGTGACATGTTGCGAAATGCAATAAAAGCTGGTACAGAACTAGGTCTAAAAGCAAAAGAAATTATGGACAAAGGACAATTGGTTTCTGATGAAATAGTAATTGGTCTGGTAAAAGAGCGCATTTTGCAAGCAGATTGCAAGAATGGCTACCTGTTTGATGGCTTTCCACGCACTAGCGCTCAGGCAGATGCATTAAAATCTGCTGGAGTAACGATTGACTATGTAATTGAAATAAATGTTCCAGACGAAGCGATTATTTCCAGACTTTCAGGCCGTAGAGTTCATCTATCCAGTGGCAGAACTTATCATGTTGAATTTAATCCACCTAAAGTTAGTGGCAAAGATGATGTGAGCGGCGAAGAATTAATTCAAAGAGATGATGACAAGGAAGAAACCATTAAAAAACGCCTTGAAGTATACCATGCTCAAACTGCAGTATTAAGCACATACTATGCATCTGATAAAAATGTTAAATTTATCAAGATCGATGGCACTAAGAGTGTTGATCAGGTAACCAGCGACTTGCTAGCTACCCTCGCTTAAAAATTATTCATTAATCGCTAACGAAGGATTACGGCGGTACCGTAGCAGAAAACTTCGTTAGCGCGAGTTCGGTCGCCACCAACGCTATCTGAATCATAACGCATAGCTATAATTGCATTAGCCCCCAATGTTCTTGCTTGTTGAATCATATTTTGATACGCTGCATTACGTGTTTGCTCACACATCTCAGTAAATGCCTGATTATGACCACCAAAAATATTCTTAATATTAGCAAAAAATCCCTGAGTAATGGTTGGAGTACGCACAATTATGCCATGAACAACTCCAAGAACCTGAGTGATTTCCCTGCCTGCTACATCATTAGTCGTAGTTACAATCATTCTAATTTGCTCCTAAATATACTAGTTATTTAATCCATTTAATTTGACGTTTAGAATAAAATAACGCATAACACAAAATATACACATATCCAACTACCGGCACCCAGTACGAATCAACTATATTAACCACATCAGCAATTCGTCCTTGAATTAATGGTAATAGCGCACCGCCTAAAATCATCATTACCAGTAATGATGCGCCCTACTCTTTAAATTTACCCAAATTAGCCAAAGCCAAATCAAAAATATTTGGCCACATTACAGAATTAAAAATACCAATAGATAGAATTGCCCACGCTGCAAACACGGTATCGTGTAACAGGATCGCCGCAATCAGATTAGCAATATTCACAATCGAAAACATTAGCAAATTTAAGCGTGGGCTAGATTTACAAGATAGAAGTAGCAAAATTGCCAAGGCTTGGAAAATCACATAGTAGCTTAACTCTGATTCAATATCACCAACTGAATAAACCATAAATAAGGTTAATGCGCCACTCACTAGAATCATTAATAAAAACTTGCTAGATATATTTAACTTACCAAGTGCAATAGCACCAAGAAAACGGCCAATCATTGCACCACCCCAGTAGAAAGCCAATAATTTACCTGCAGATGATTCTTCTAATCCGACGGTATGTGGATCTTTTAAAAATGCTACTAAATTGGTTCCAATCGTAACTTCTGAACCGACATAGAAAAATATTGCTAACATTCCAAATACTAAATTTAAGTGATTTAGTGCAAATAATTTGCCGCCAGTTTCACGTGATGCAGAGTATTCTTCTTTAGTATTTAAAAATTTCCAGATAATAAATGCCAGCAACATAAAAAAGCCAGCCAGAATGATATATGGATATTTTAAATTACCAGAATTCCCTTTAACTTGCAACAGTTCATAAAAAACATAAACACCAATCAATGGTGCAATTGCGGTTGCTAGAGAGTTAAACCCCGCAGCTAAATTTAAACGACTAGCCGCGGTCTCTTGATTACCAGTAATTAAAACTAACGGATTAGCTGAAATTTGTAAAAATGTAAAGCCAAATCCAATTGTAAACAAACCACTTAAAAATAGCTCATAGCTTTTATAAGCAGCAGCAGGAATAAAAATTAAACACCCCAAGGTAGAAAGCGCAAGCCCTAATAAAATAAGCCCCTTGTAACCTAAGCGTTCAAAATAATTTACCCCAAATTTTGCCGCCATAACATAAATTAAAGAACCGATAAAATAAGCTGTGAAAAATGCAAACGCAACTAAGTTAGCCTGAAAATGGGAGATTGAGAATAGCCCCTTAAAAATTGGCGTTAATAAGTCATTTAGACAAGTAACAAAACCCCATCCAAAAAATAGAAAGTAAAGCGCAATAAAGTTAAGACTATTAGCCGTTTTGCTTGTTTTCAATCGGGTAAGACCGCCCTCACGGGCGGGACTTCCCACACCACCGTACGTGCGTTGTCGCATACGGCGGTTTTAATT
>JAIEPY010000105.1 GCA_019748155.1 Burkholderiales bacterium
GACTCCAATTTTTAGTTACAAATTATAGCTCAAAATTAAGCTTTCAAGTGGTGCATCTCACCTCAGCGGATGCAAATACAATAGCTATAATTAAGGAAAATAGCTGCTAGAAACTTAATAAGAAATCAATTTGACAGATTGAATAAGCGAAGAAATGGTGGCCTGGGGCAGAATCGAACTGCCGACACAAGGATTTTCAATCCTCTGCTCTACCGACTGAGCTACCTGGCCATTATATCGGATAAAAAATGGTGCCGGAAAAAGGAATTGAACCCTCGACCTTCTGATTACAAGTCAGCTGCTCTACCAACTGAGCTATTCCGGCAACGACGTTTTTGGTGGCGAATCAGGGACTCGAACCCCGGACCTGCGGATTATGATTCCGTCGCTCTAACCGACTGAGCTAATTCGCCCTTAACGTTGAGATAGGTATTCTATCTCAAGCGTTATCACCCTGTCAATTATTTTTGCAATAATTTTGCAAAAAACCTTGTCGCACTAAGCTCGCAACCGAGCTAAGACATTGTTTTTACCCAGAATATGAATGATTGCATCAAACGAAGGAGTTTGTGTAGTTCCACACAATTTTAAGCGTAAAGGCATGCCAAGTTGCGGCATTTTAATATTTTGCGTAATACAAAACTCTTTAATTAATGCTTTAATCGCATCTAAAGACCACTCATTAACTGCTTCTATAGCGCTTGCAAAATTATTTAAAACTTGTAGCGCTTCAGCCGTCATATGCTTTGCCAACTCTTCAGCGCTTGGCGTTAGTGGTTGATAAAAGTATGCTACTTCCTTAGCAAGCGTGTTCAAATTATCACTGCGTGCTTTTACCAACTCGATAATTGCATTAAGATCTAATTGCTCAAGTGCAATATTTTGTGCCAGTAATTGTGCTGTGATTAACTCAATCAATTTAGTATTAGTTGTCGTTTTTATATGCTGCGCGTTCACCCAAAATAATTTTTTCATATCAAAGCGTGCCGGAGATGGCGAAATATTATTTAAATCAAACCATTCAACAAACTGCTCGATGCTAAATACCTCATCATCACCATGCCCCCAACATAAACGAGAAAGATAATTCAACAAAGCTTCTGGCAAAATTCCTAACTCCTGGTATTGCATCACACTTACTGGATCCTTACGCTTAGACATTTTTTGTCCATCATCACGTAAAATCATTGGTAAATGCGCATACAGCGGCGGAGTTGCGCCTAACGCGCGTAAAATATTAATCTGGCGCGGGGTATTATTCACATGATCATCACCACGGGTTACATGAGTAATTTTCATATCCAAATCATCAACAACTACGCAAAAATTATAGGTTGGTGTCCCGTCTGAGCGAGCAATAATCAAATCATCCAATTCGCTATTCGCGATTTCAATATGACCTTTAACCAGATCATCCCAGGCCACCACACCATCTTGTGGATTTCTAAAGCGTACAACTGGTTTAACGCCATCGCGGGGTTGTTGATTATGCAGACAACGACGATCATAGCGTGGCTTCTCGCCACGGGCGCGTTGCTCTTCACGCATTTGGTCGAGCTCTTCTCTTGAGCAATAGCAATAATAGGCACTACCCGCATCCAACATTTGCTGAATTACTTCTTTGTAACGCTCCATGCGTTGCATTTGATAATACGGCCCCTCGTCATGATGAATACCCAACCACTCCAAGCCTCCTAAAATCACATCTACGGATTCTTGGGTTGAGCGCTCTAGGTCAGTATCCTCAATTCTAAGAATGTACGATCCTTTGTGTTTTTTAGCAAATGCCCATGAAAACAAGGCAGTCCTAGCGCTACCAATATGTAAAAGGCCTGTTGGGCTGGGTGCAAAACGTGTTCTAACTGTCATTCGTGTCTTTCTATTAACTCAGTTTATTTATATTATGATTCTTTTCATATCGCTAAAAATATCAATTATGTATCAACTCACGCAATTCACGTTTAAGAATCTTACCAGTAGCATTACGAGGTAACTTCTCAATAAAGATAATCTTACGCGGTTGCTTAAATGGCGCTAAATGCGGACGAATATAATCTTTTAACTCTGCTTCTGTAACTATAGTATCCTCCTTAAGTTCAACATATGCTACCGGAGTTTCATTAGCTTCATTGTCTTTAACCCCGATTACAGCGCAAGCATTAACTTTTTCATTGGTATAGATAATTTCCTCAATTTCACGTGGATAAACATTCATACCTTTACTAATAATCAAATCTTTTTTACGATCAACAATATAGACAAAGCCATCTTTATCAACTCGACCAATATCACCAGTTCTAAACCATCCATCAATAATAGCTTCAGCGGTATCATTGGGACGATTATAATATCCCATCATTACACAGTCACCTTTGACGCAAATTTCACCAATCGCATCACGTGGCAATTGTTTCATTTCATCGTCAAAGACCTCTACCTGGTAGCTTGGCAATGGCTTACCAACCGAACCAACCCTATTTTGCCAAGGAAGGTTGACCGAAACTACCGGCGAACACTCACTGATTCCATATCCTTGTATCAAAGCGCCACGTTTAAAGCTAGCTGCGAAATTACGCATAGTTTCCTCAGCCAATGGTGCAGCACCAGAAATAAAGCCTTTAACCGCATGAAACCAATGAAAGTACCACGGCAATTTAGCCTTTGCCAAAGCACTATAAACATCTGGCACACCAGCAAAAAATGGCACACGTTTTAGTAAAACCTGTTTTAACAGATTAGCAAAATCACCTTTAGTTGCAATAGAACGAATCACGATCACACCACTATTGGTGAAGATCGGTAAAATTACCGTAACTGTCAGTGTAAATGCATGGAACATTGGCAAATAGCTAACCATTTTAATTCCACCGTGTTTGACATTAAGATGTTGCATGCAGCAATAAGCATTGGAGTGAATGTTTTTATAAGATAGCATTGCTCCTTTGGGTTTACCAGTAGTACCTGATGTATAAACAATCAAAGCCATTTCTTCAGGAGCTTTGTCAGCATATGGAGCAGTATTTTTTTGTTCGGCAATAATTTGAGCGTAATCAATATTACGCTCGTTAATTACTGGTGCCTCACCGTCAACCCAGATAATTTTACAAATATCGGTTTTAATCAATAATTCACGAGTTTCTTTAGCAAACTTAGCTGAAGAAAATAATACCTTGGCCTGAGAATCATTGACGATATAAGCAATCTCATCTTCTTTAAGAAAGTTATTGACTGCAACAACTACCGCACCAAGCTTACTGATTGCAAAAAGTGTCGCAATAAATTGCCATGAGTTTGCCATCACCATTGCAACCTTATCACCAGATTTAATACCATATTCATGTAAGCGACTGGCAACATTATCAGCGTATGCTAATAATCGTTGATTATTAATTTTAAGCTCGCCATCATAGATTATTGTTTTATTTGGTGAGCTTTTAGCATTAGTTGCGATTATGTGATAGAAATTACGAAAAGGATATTGTTCAGCCATGAGAACCCTTAATTAGATAATATATATTTATGATTTTACCTTAAAACGTTACTGCTCAGCCTCCTATAGGCTAAGCTAAATTTATACAATCACTAAATTGTAATCCAATGGATTTAAAATTAC
>JAIEPY010000107.1 GCA_019748155.1 Burkholderiales bacterium
GTCCCTATCGTCTAGAGGCCTAGGACATCGCCCTTTCACGGCGGTAACAGGGGTTCGAATCCCCTTAGGGACGCCATACTTATTCTTCTTCAGTGGAGCGGTAGCTCAGCCGGTAGAGCAGCGGACTTTTAATCCGTTGGTCGCGAGTTCGAATCTCGCCCGCTCCACCAATTCTTGATTTCATCAATCAATTTCCTTACAATAGCTGACTTAATTATGATATTATTTGTTCTCTTATTTAACTATTTGGGGAATAATAATTATGAATAATAAATTTCTAAAGTCCGCAACTCTAGCTATCAGTGCAGCATGTATCAATTTGGCACATGCAGACCAAATCACAATTCCGATGCATTTAACCAATGAATCACAAACATTAGTTGGAACAATAACTGCCAGTGATACTCCATATGGTTTACTATTAACACCTAACTTAAGCAAATTGACGCCAGATTTAACATCTGGTGTCCATGGATTTCATGTGCACACTAACCCAAGCTGTGCTAAAAATGGTATAGCTGCTGGCGGACATCTAGATCCACAAAAAACCGAACACCATTTAGGTCCATATAATCCTAAAGGTCACTTGGGCGATTTACCTGCTATTTATATCAATGCTGATGGTAGTGTCACGACACCAGTGCTGGCACCAAAGCTAAAATTAAGCGATATTGCAGGACACAGCTTAATGATACATAATGGGGGCGATAATTATTCTGATACACCACAACTTGGCGGTGGTGGACCACGCATGGTCTGCGGTGTCATAACCAAGGAAAACGCAGAAAGTACAAAGTAACTTTTGTGGATAATAAATGTTATCTTTTATCCTATAAATAGCAAAAAAGCTACCTTAATTATTGGTAGCTTTTTTATTACTTTATTTGCATTTAGTCTTTACGGTTTGAACCGCTTACCATTTCAAATTTAAACAAACGGCATTCTAGTGCACCGTTAAATAATGGTGTCTTACGGCTTGGCTTTAAACGCATTAATTTTGGCATGCGTAAATCTGCAGTAAAGAAGTAGCAGTCCCATCCAGCAAACTCTTTCTTGAGTGTGCTACCTAGCAATGGATAAAACTCAGCCAAACGATCTAGTTCATCCAAACGTACACCATATGGTGGATTAGTTACCAATACTCCCCCCCCGGCTGGCGCAGTTTTTTTAACAAAATCACCATGGCTAAAGTGAACATAATGATCTAGTTTAATCTGCTGAAAATTTTGTCGTGCAATTTCCACCGCGGTACGGTTAATATCACTGGCAAAGATTTGTAATTTTTGCTCATAGTTAATCGCAGCTTTCGCTTGTGCTTTCATCTCATCAAATTTAGCGTTATCAAAATCAATAAATTTCTCAAAAGCAAAATTACGATTAAGCCCTGGTGCAATATTTAAACCATAGCTAATTGCTTCAACTACTAAAGTTCCACTACCACACATCGGATCATAAAATGGTTTATCCGGCGTCCAGCCACTTAGTTTAATCAAGCCAAATGCCAGATTCTCACGAATTGGTGCTTCTAATTTTAATTTACGATAACCACGTTTAAATAGCGTATCGCCAGAAGTATCCAGATAGATGGTTGCAGTATCTTTAGTTAAAAAAGTGTAAATCCGCATATCTGGTTCGGCTTTATCAACATTAGGACGTGCGTCAACTTTTTCAACAAAATAATCACAAATAGCATCTTTAACTTTTAAGGTTACAAAATCTAAGCTCTTTAATGGGCACGCAATCGCATTGGTAGCAACTTTGATGCTATTACCTATATGAAACCATTTATCCCACCTTACTTTCATCGCCAGAGCATAAATATCTTCCTCAAAGCGATAGCCGCTAAAAACCAGACGAATCATTACCCGACTAGCCAAACGCGAATGGAGATTAATCCGCATTACACTATCTAAATCAGCCTTAAATTCTAAGCCGGCATTAACCGCAACAATGTCAATTGCACCTAAAGCAGTAATCTCTTCTGCTAGAAGTTGTTCCAATCCGCGTACCGTAGTTACAAAACATGCTAACACTATATATCCAATTCAAAACAAATAATTAGGCGGATTGTAGCACAATAAGCCCACTTTTTTTGACAAATATCTGAAAAAATTTTGCGCAGAGCTTATTATTTAGAGCTATAATAGCCCTATAAGTCGCAACTATAGTGGCTTGACAGTTTTTTTATCTATTAT
The DNA here is from genome assembly GCA_019748155.1 of Burkholderiales bacterium. GTDB lineage: Bacteria > Pseudomonadota > Gammaproteobacteria > Burkholderiales > UBA11063 > Aquella. The sequence goes on from JAIEPY010000107.1 coordinate 2,196, forward strand.
GTGTATCAAAGACGAAAGGAACGTCCATGAAAAACTTATCAATTTTATGCAAAGATTTTGACTTAACTGATGCAATTAAGCTTTATGCCACAGAAAAATTATCAGTGCTAAATAAGTATTTCCCAAATAATGGTTCGGAAGTAAGTTTCAATTTACGCTTAGGGAAAGTTACGCAAAGCCAACATAGCGGTAAGATATATTACGCTGAAGTTAGTATTAAATCACCGGAAAAGAACTTTGGAGCACTGGTTGAATCTGACGATATTTACTCAGCACTAGATATGTTAAAAGATGATTTAGCACATAATATTGCGCATTATAAAGATAAGGAACATAGTAAAAACATTCGCAGCGCGCGCAAATTTAAGGAAGAGTTACACACTACTGCAGAATAATACTTATTTTCAAATAAAAAGCCCAGATCATCAACATCTGGGCTTTTTATTTGCCTAGTTCCAATTTATACTCATTCCCCCAGATACCTAGTTTCATTTCCACTCAGCCTTAATCCTAAAAACGGCAGTTAAGCTAAGGTAAAATAACATAAAGTCATTAATACCCAACGGATTAACCATGAACTTACCCAAAGAATATCCCCATCCAAAAGGTTAACTAACTAGAGCAATAAATGGTGTATCATCAGAGTTGCGAAATGGAACATATAATGTAGAAGCATTTAACGGCACATCTAAGGTTGAGTGGAAGAATGATGCTACCTTAACTCCATTTGGTCAGATGGTATTTTTTTATTGAGTTTTTAAAATTAGGTGATTTATTTGCTCTTTGATATACAGCGGAGCAGTTGAGCTCGGAGCAACGTTGGTATCGTAAATTAAGTAAAGCCGTGGAGAAATATTTAAATGTAAGAGGATTAATCTCTCCGATTTACCTAAGCTAGTTGTGATAAAAAGGTTAATTGTTCACAACTCTAGCGAGTAGGAAAGTGCAAAATTTCTCGGTATTCAACAGGGTAACTGCCGTTTTTAGGTTTATCAAAAGAGGAATATTTTCTGATAGAGCTATCTTTACATAACGCTTATGCATTTATGTTTGATGAGATAGATGGTGTTATAATAAAAAGATCTTATTGATTTTGCTGAAGATATCTCATGAAATTAACTCTGAGTATGTGTTAGTTTGGGGGGTAGCTTTAGAGTTGTTTTAATTGAAGAAGCTCCATAAAAGCCATTGAGCAAATGCTCATTGGCATATGGAGGGAGATATGATTGGTTGAATTAGTTTAATTGTTGCTATAGTTTAAAAGTAAGCTGTAGAGCTTTTGTTTATTTGTATAGTCTTTTTCATATAGCTATGTAAAAAGCCCAGAGAATATCTGGGCTTAGTATCGGGAGCCTGGCAATGTCCTACTTTCGCATGGGCGAACCACACTATCATCGGCGATGACTCGTTTCACTGTCCTGTTCGAGATG
>JAIEPY010000100.1 GCA_019748155.1 Burkholderiales bacterium
AGGAGTAAACCCATTAGTTGCAGTCAGTTGGGCTCTTAGTGGCAAATTTGACTTATGATAGTGGGCGAGCAGTTACGTTTCAGGTACATCATGTACCGTATCCTTTACGATCAATAATCGCGCTGGTGGCAGTGGAAATTTCACTCTTGCTTATGATTCAGCGAGCTTAGCAGGTCAGTCACTAACTCAAACTGTTACTTGGTACAACGGTGTTGGTGCTCCTTTAGTATCATTTACAGCAGCCAATGATCCAAAGCATTTTAATGCAACGGTTGGTGGTGAAAATCTGATTACTATTGCAAATATCGGTGGTTATGATCTAAATACTGTTGCGATTACAGGATATACTGCAACAGGTTCGGCAACAGCAAGTGCAGGAGCTACGGCAATTAGCTGTAATGATGCTTATGGTTCAGCTGTAGCAAATGATTTATTACCAGTTGGTGGATCTTGTACCCTCGGTGTAAATGTTACTGATGCTGTAACAGAAACTGGTGATGTTAGTTTTGTGATTAGCGGTAACTACACTGATGAGAGTGGCACTAAATCTTATAGCCGTTCTGCAAAATTTGACTATTCTTCAGATGCGTATGCCCCAAATTTAACCTATAATCCAAACCCGGTAACCATTACTGTTGTTGGTGATAATATAACCACAGCAACTCAGGAAATAACTGTAACCAATGCGGGTCCTGCTGCTGCAACTGCTATTAGCTATGCGCTAGAGAGTGCCCCTGCTTACTTAACTGAGAGCACAACAGGTACCACCTGTACTAATACTTTGGCAGCTAGCGCAACTTGTATTTATAAAATTCAATTAGGACCAATAAGTTTGGATCATCAGGAAAGTGGAGTTGCTAAATTAAATGGTACTTTCAGCGGTGGGCAAGTAACCAATGTAACAACTAGCGACAATATTAACTGGACCGCACAAGCTAATCAGCAGAGTGTTGATTTAACTAACGTTACTGCAGCTGGTGCAACCAGTGGCGACGGATCCAGCGCAAGTAAATATATTTTTGATGGATCTAATACAGCGGCTAAGTCTGTTACCTTGACTTACACCAATACTGGAACTAATCCGATGAAAATCAGAGGTGTAATAAATACCAACTCGCCGATTGCGTGGCAAATTAATAAGGCTAATTCGACATGTTATGCTGGAGGTATACTTCCTTCACCAGAATTAGCTCCTGCTACAGGTGCATGTACTATTGTATTTGAAAATATGTTGGCACAGAATATCAATGCTAATACCTCAGTAGGTTCGAGCTATACCGAAGATTTGACGGTGCCAACTATTGTCTTTGGCGATGTGCAATTACCTAGTCAACAATACCAAGTACAACCTGCAGCTCCTGCACCGATTAGTGCTACTACTGTCTCTGCGATTGGTTATCAGGCTACGATTGCGAATAGCGTATCAATTACCGCAAACAAAATGACGGTTACTAATGCTTTAGTTAATGCAGTTGGTTATGCACCGATGACGGTAACCAGCAAATTTGAAGACTATACTACAGGTGACAACACTCCTAGTGCTGGTTGTACTCCAACATCAGCTAATGGTATCATGAGTCAAAGTTGTGTTTTATCACCAGTTGCTGGCGAAGCTGTGGAAAGTGTGGTTTACACTATTGATTCGGATACGTATCATGGGAACGCATTCACAACACTATTTGCTAATAGTGCGGCGAATCAAGCTGCTAGCATGAGCCCTTTATTTAGCGTAAATAATGTTCGCAAAAATAAAGCAATTTTTGTAACATCTGCTACGCACGATGGAAACTTTGGTGGTCCTGCTGGTGCAGATCTATTTTGTAATAATGATAGCAATAAACCAACAAGTGGCTATGGTGCTAATCAAACTTACAAAGCGTTATTACTTAACAATAATGCGACTGTTTATGGTACTGATTATTATCGTACTGATGGAACTACCTTTATCGCAACAGGGATGGATGTAAATAGTACATTAAGCAACTCAATTGGCACTACTGCTGGAGGAGCAATGACAGGTGCAGTGCTGAACAGTTGTTCAAATTGGACATCTACCAGTGGGCAAGTTGGTCTTGGAATTCCTAATGTAACAACCCTAGAGTGGTTTAACTATCACAGTACTGGAAACTGCTCGACTCAATTTAATCTTTATTGTGTAGCTCAATAAATAAACCACACGGTTCAATATTTAATAAAGGAAGCTCTATGCTTCCTTTATTAAGGTTAATGAATACCCATTTGCTCAACATCCCAAAAGATAATATTAGCGCCTAAATAATCTTCAGCAAATTTGCGGAAATCAGCTTTGCTATAGTTTTTTTTAGTTTTAGGGTCAATATAACCATAGTCTGGAGACTGAACTGCCATAGCAATTAGTGGTAATTTATGGCGATATTTATGGAAGAATGGATAGCTATTGTGCATCTGCGCTTTCTTATATGGTACTACGTCTGGACCACCTAAGCCAATATTATGTGCTGAGGCATAATGAAATAATTCACTCATGTAACCATGGTCGTTATTCCATTCGCAAGGGAAAAAATTCACATATTGCACGACATAGCTGTGTTTAAAGGCAGACTTCGCAGCCATCATGTTTTCAATTTCGGCATTAAAATAATTTTTGCAGCTAAAACCAGTTTTGTCTTGTTCTTTCACATCAATTGCCGTCTCTGGTAGATTGATTCCATATATTTTTCCATCAAATTTCAATGCTAGAGCTTGCAAGAGTTTCTGAAAGCGTTTGCGGACTTCTGGATTCCACTGTGCAGCAACCCAACCGCTGGCTTGTGGCATATTTTCTCCCGGATTATCGTATTGGGGCGTAATGCCACCAGCATAAATTGGATCGCTCATCAAGTATGCGGGTACATTTTTGGCATCGGCATCAAAAAAGCGATCTTGAATTTGAATAAATAATTTTTTATGGTGGACATTAAGGTATTTTAAATTTTGTTCAATTGGTGCAAAATTATAATTATCTTTGGTTGGCTCCAATAGTTTCCAGCTATATACAAGTTGAACTCCGCTGATATCCGGTTTATTAATTTGTTTGGCGTATTTCTTGAGCTGGTCATGACTACCTCCTAAAAATAAGAAGTTTTGTGTAGCTGGTTTGGTTTTTGCTTCGGCAAATGTCCAGATGCAAGAGCAGAGTATGATTAGAGAAAACTTAGTAAAATTTTGCATTATTATGTGTTTCCTATGCATTATGTTGATAGATCCATAGCTGTAATTCGGTTTTGGTATGGCTGAGATTTACGATCTTTTCAGCGTTAAAATTAAGTTTTTGTAATAACTGTGCTGAGCGAATATTATTCCATTGAAGCACTGCCATCATAAACTGCTTGGAGTAATGAATTAATTGTTCCGGTTTGATAGATTGATTGTTTCGTGATGTTTTCCATGCTTTAGCTATATTCCACAAAGTTGCGCTTATTAAGCTTGCATACGTATTATAACAAATAATACGAAAAGTTTGCAGCTGCGAAAAATTATAATCAGATTTAATCTTATTAATTACAGCAAACTTATTTAGTTTTGGTGTCAAACATCTTACTACATGATAAATATTCAGGCATAAACTGTCTCCAATCTGTTGCTTAATATTTCTCTCCGATTTTCACTGT
>JAIEPY010000090.1 GCA_019748155.1 Burkholderiales bacterium
TTGGGTTTAAAAGTCCAAATGAGATGGTAGCTCAAGAGATTGCCTCTTGGTGCACCTGATTTCTGCGGATGCAATAAGTTTAAGAAAATTAACATAATTAGAAAGTGAAAAAATGTCTAAAGTTTTGTTTAAATATATTTTGTTCAGTGTTTTAGTTCTGAAATTTGCTCATGCGAGCCTATTAATTAATTATCGTTATCAACCCAGATTAGAGGAGCGTGGTGTTGATAGTATCGGCTATCCACAAGTCTGTATTCGCACTAATACCTATGATGCTAAACTTGATTTTGATGGAATTTTTAAAGAGATTGCACAAAAACATCCGGCTAATGAACTTCTGAATGAAGCTAATAAATATGCTGCAAGTGGAGATTTTGGTCATAGTTGGACCATTCTTTTTAACTCACCTGATAAATGGACATCCTGGTCATACCGCTTTCCTATCAGCGGTGATATATTTAAAAGCTCTCCACTTCAGAAGAATCATTGGGCAGATTCGCCAAGCCGGAAGTTTAGTTACCAATACTGTGTTAACGTCAAGAATCGTGATACGAGCGTAACTACTGTAGAGAATAAATATATCCCAGAAATAGATGCAACTTCACGTGATATTGCTGGAAAAATTTATCCGGGAGTCCCTTTATCGCCAACTCAAGGTGTTTACACAATGGCTACTCCCTGCGTTTGGTTTGCTGGGCAAATATTTCAGAAATTGACTGGGAAAACAGTTGGCTTTGAGCAGCCCTTTGACTGGAAACTGGTAGCGGATGAAACAAATCAGCCAACTCTTGCTGTATTAAAAAGCATGCCTGATGCTGGGGTGGTGGCGGAGTTTATAACGCGTAAAATAAAGTTTTCCGGAGGGTTGGAAGGCAGTAATCCAGAGAAGGTTATCTTTACTGCGGATCGAAATTATGTTTTATATAACAATAACCAAATATTAAACATAGCTCCGATAGAGAATAATTCGTATTTTAAAACTTTAGCTGCTGATTTTGAAAGTATTCAAGCTGGTATGCATCACAATGAATTAATTTACTTATTTATGCGCTCGGGCAATATCTCAGTATTTGATTTAAATAAAAAGCAGTTTATTAAAAAAGAAGTATCTCCAGACAGCTTGTTCAGCGGAAATCCTGCTTCAATAAAAGATATACCTTTCAAAGATATTCGTACAATATTGCCAGCTTATGGTAATTATACCAATACGCAGTGGATTCTTTTGCGGGATATGAGGTTACTCGAAGTAAATTTTGATACAAAAAGAGTAACACTGCGTGATATCAACAATTCACCATTCAGTGGCATAGTTAATAATCTGCCATTTAATGTTAATGAAATTATAGCAGGAACTAACTCAGGAGGGGCAAGAACTCTATTTCTTACCAACCGTCGCTATGCAGATCTTGATAGCAGCTTTCGTGTAATTGACAAAGTGAAAAAGCTGGAGGAACATCCCATTTTTGGACGCTATTTTGCTGTGCAATAATACTTATTGGCTTAATCCAGGAGGAATTATTAGTTAGCTTATTAGCTTGTGCTTATATTTATAGTGTTTTGTGAAAAAACTATGGTTTTGGGTGGTAAGTTCACACCATTGATTTAGTGCTTATTATGATTCAATCATATATTTTAAAATACTGGATGTGAGAGTTCATAATAAGCAGTTTCTGGGTAAGAAGAGCGCAATGAAGCGATTAATGGCAGATGATGAATATTTATCTCATTAATGTTCAGGTGTGGATATTTATCGTTTGCAACACTAAAAGACCGCATCAAAGCTTAAATGGTAAGCCACCAATATCGGTATATGAAGGGGGGTATTAAGTGGTTGTAAAAAGATATAAAATATATTTGACGAGCTGAATTATCGTGTTGTAAAATGGCGTTATCGCTGTTTTTGCAGTGTTGTATTTTAGTTCAAAAAATAGTCTGATTTTATGGCTAAATTATATCTTAAAAATCCAGTTTACTGGTACAGAAAAATCTCCCCCCCCCCCAGCATATGGTGTAGATTTGGATGGTAAATATACTGGGCTTAGTAATATACTAAGTAGCCTTATATAATAATGCCGGAACTCGAATAAAATATTTACAAAGGAATTAACTATCTATTACTTATCCTCTTATAAAAAACGTTTATTAATATCTGTTTGTGTGCTTAGTACATTAGTTATTACATCTACTACTGCATTTGCAGATAGTATAGATAGTGGTGTTTATATTAACCTTAATGCTGGTGTCGGTGTGCAACTATCTTCTGAAAACATTTCTGAAGGATTGGCTAGTTCAATAAATGTTGGTTATAATTTCAATCATTACCTAGCGATGGATGTTGGTTTCAATAGCATCGGTGGATTAGGTTTATCAGGGATAAGTGGTAGCAAGATTTATGCACTTTCGGCTAAAGGATCCTTACCACTCGGGGAAGTTTTTTATCTTTATGGCCGCTTAGGTTTAGGGTACGAGAATTTTTCTTATACTTCTTATACTAATATATGGAATAACACGAACGAATACAATACAACAGTAACTCTAATTGCCGCAGGTGCATCTTTCCAGCTTGGTAAACATTTTGAGCTGCATCTGGAAGATAGTTTCTTCTCACCTCTTAATAGCCAACCTCCAGCAACCACAAGCAACATGCTACAGCTTGGCGTGCAATATAACTTCTAGTTTACCAATTTTAAGCAATTGGTAACGAATAAACAAATCATATTTTAAACTAATTGCTTTTTTATTAGCTGCTATATAATTTTAGCTCCAAAAGTATAATTGAGATTTATGAAGATACCGCGTGATCAATTATTTGCTCATTATCATTAATTTCAAATCATTGCTTATCGCAATAATTACATCATTTTTATCTAGCAAATAGGCAATATGTTGATTACTATTACAAATTATTGCAAAGCTTCGTAAGTAGTCATTAAGGTCTATAGCTGCAAAAGCATGATATGGTAAATTGGCGGCCACCAGGTATCTCCAAACAAGTAATAAATTTATATAAGAATCCATTATAACAGTCTTTAGATTTGGGGGTATTTGATTTTTTAGCATAATAGTTGGGTGTGATATAAATTTTTATACGCATATTGACTTTGATTGTTTATGGCTAATAAAAAATAGCGTTGTCCTGAGTTAATTTATTATATTGACGTGGATTTATATTGATTAATATGCTGTTATATATTGGGAAAATGTAGGGCTGTGTCGGTGGCTATTTTAAAAGTGAGCACATTTGGCACAGTATAAATATTTGGGTGGTAAGAGATATGCTGGTATTAATCTATTATGATAGTCGAGTATACTGCTCGTAACTGAAATCTGGACTAATTTATATAAAATTATTTATAATCACGGTTAAGCATAAAATTCTAACATCCACGAAACGTATCGAATTTGAAAAAGCTTCCTATTCATCAAAAAATAACTATCAACGCTCAAATAGATAGATTATGGATCCTAGAATGAGCGACCTGAACGATGAGTGTTTTTAGATTTTCCATCCTTGGTACTCTCCAACTGCTGTTATTTGGAGTTTGGACCCAGCGGTTAAGATTACATTAGATGATAAAAGTTAATTAATAAATCCAAATGCCTTGCCGATAATCAGTCAACTTCAAATCAGGCATATAATCTACAACCCGCTACCTGTAATTATAATGATGTGAGGCAGATTTTTTGGATTTCGCG
>JAIEPY010000123.1 GCA_019748155.1 Burkholderiales bacterium
ATGAAAGCATCAAACTTAACTTCATCGCTTAATGCTTCCGGAGGAATACTTATCCCGGATAAGCCCTGAATTCCTTTAGTGCTATCGAGATAGAAAATCTCAGGTTTAACACCGCTTTTATCAAAAACTGCCACATCATGCAGTTCGATGATATTATCGCGATGGTCTGGATTAGCTAGCGCAACACTATCTTTTAATCCAACTAAGCTACCACGTACCGAAGATGGGGCTTTACCAGCGCCGCCACTCCCAGTTTGATTATCACAGGCACTTAATGCCAGGCTGGCGATTAAAGTTAGACACAAAGTTTTTTTTACATTCATTGAATTTAAATCCCATAAAACAGCTAGTTAAAAAATTTAATTTAGCAACCTATTGTCTGATTTTTATAAAAGACATAGGAAGCAGGACAAATTATAGGCTAGTCATAGAAAATTGAATACCAGCTTTTTGTATCTTGAAACTCTTCATTTTTGCTGATATAAATGCATATTACTCTGATTTGTATTGATAGCTACTTCGCGTCAATTCCTACTGGCTCAATAAATTCATTCATATCCATATCACCAATTGGGCAGAGTTTATTATTAACATCACTGATCAAATAGTGTTTACCAACATTAGCATCGCTGTCTCCAGCATATAAAACCAAAGTTTGTGATTCAGAGCTTTGTTTAATCATTTCAACACAGTTTTGGCTAAATACTTGGACTACATTCATGACATAGTTTACCTTGCGTTCATTAAATGGAATCTGTTGATAAATAGCATCAGCCTTCATCCCAATTGCACTTTCGCTAGAATTTGCGCCATACAAGAAGGTTGAATTACAAACATATTTATCACAGCCACCAAAAACCCAGGAACCTAATTCACCAAATTTATCTTTCCAGATAAAGTAGATAGCAGTACCTAACGCTGCGGAGGCCGCAGCTGCAATAGAGGCACGACCTTTTTTAAACCAACGATTCTCGAAATCTTTATGAACAAGTTCATCTAAAACAGCAATAAAAGCGTTTTTAATGTTGTTTTGTTTTGGTACTGGCAAATTCACTAGCTTGTCAGATAATTTATAAGAAATACCCCCATTCGTCATCTCCGCAACCTTTGTTACAGTAAACCCTGTGTTGTCCCTAATAACAGATAGCATCTTTTGGGTAGTAAAATCGCTTAATAAAAAAGTATCAGGAATAAACCCCTGAAGCTTTATATACTCTGGATCTCTGATTACTAACTCCACTTTTTTATTAGCGTCAAGAATAACTTTTTCTTCTAAACCTGCATATTTAAGTTCTATCATCACTTCATTAGTCTTAGTTGTATTATTATCAATGGAAGGAACTGAATTTTCCAGATTTAAGGATAAATTACTATTCCGTACAATATTAATTTCACTACTATTAAGACTATCCTCATATTTCACCGCAACAGGATCTCTGGCTCCGGCTGCATTTTCAATAGATTTCTCTTTTTTGACTATTTCTTCATAACCTATCCCCTTACGCCAACCAGTTAGACCAGTCACAATAGCGCTTACTGTTACTAGCGCTAAAACTGGAGACAAGTTACGTAAATAGTCCATAAAGCCCTCTTTATGCTTTGCAAAATCTCCCACTTCACCTTTTGGGTAAAGCTTCTTGATCGCATCAGTTTGAGCCTGCGTTGTTTCACCACTATATTTATACGAGTTTTCTAATACTCCACTTACTCCAAGTAATTGTGGCGTATAGGCTTGATTAGCTAAAAGCTCTGACTCACTTGCCGCTCCGACACCAGCACGTGCCAGATAGCTAATCTTGCCAATACCATTCACCGGCTGACCATCTAAATCAGTTGCCATGTCAGGTGCAGAGTAAGATACATCAACGATGAGCCCGCCACCAATATCACTGGCTCTAAAGCTTACTGCCAGATTATCTTTAATAATACTTGGATCAATATCACTCTCTTGCAATAACTGAACCATCTGCGGGCTCTTACTTACATCAACCGCATACTCTTGCCATTTAGTCTTGTCATCATTAAAGCCAACCCAATGAATGCTATTATGATCTTCATCATAATACATCGCTAATGAATTATCTGGCTTAGGCATATTTGCAGCAAGAGCCGTGAATTTATCTTTATTTGCCTTGATGAAAGCATCAAACTTAACTTCATCGCTTAATGCTTCCGGAGGAATACTTATCCCGGATAAGCCCTGAATTCCTTTAGTGCTATCGAGATAGAAAATCTCAGGTTTAACACCGCTTTTATCAAAAACTGCCACATCATGCAGTTCGATGATATTATCGCGATGGTCTGGATTAGCTAGCGCAACACTATCTTTTAATCCAACTAAGCTACCACGTACCGAAGATGGGGCTTTACCAGCGCCGCCACTCCCAGTTTGATTATCACAGGCACTTAATGCCAGGCTGGCGATTAAAGTTAGACACAAAGTTTTTTTTACATTCATTGAATTTAAATCCCATAAAACAGCTAGTTAAAAAATTTAATTTAGCAACCTATTGTCTGATTTTTATAAAAGACATAGGAAGCAGGACAAATTATAGGCTAGTCATAGAAAATTGAATACCAGCTTTTTGTATCTTGAAACTCTTCATTTTTGCTGATATAAATGCATATTACTCTGATTTGTATTGATAGCTACTTCGCGTCAATTCCTACTGGCTCAATAAATTCATTCATATCCATATCACCAATTGGGCAGAGTTTATTATTAACATCACTGATCAAATAGTGTTTACCAACATTAGCATCGCTGTCTCCAGCATATAAAACCAAAGTTTGTGATTCAGAGCTTTGTTTAATCATTTCAACACAGTTTTGGCTAAATACTTGGACTACATTCATGACATAGTTTACCTTGCGTTCATTAAATGGAATTTGTTGATAAATAGCATCTGCCTTCATCCCAATTGCACTTTCGCTAGAATTTGCGCCATACAAGAAGGTTGAATTACAAAGATATTTATCACAGCCACCAAAAACCCAGGAACCAAATTCACCAAATTTATCTTTCCAGATAAAGTAGCTAGCAGTACCTAACGCTGCGGAGGCCGCAGCCGCAATAGAGGCTCGACCTTTTTTAAACCAACGATTCTCCAAATCCTTATTAATAATTTCCTTAAGTTGAGCCTTTATTGCAATTTCAATCTGCTTTTTTACTTTTACTGAAAAACGCCCCTTTGAATTTTTTAACTTAATTCGAATAACTCCATTAGAATCCACTTTAATTTCATTTATATCTATTTCTTCCTTAGTAATTGATTTAATAGCATCACGAAATTTTTGGGTATCAATTTCGCCTGAAGTAAACCTCCCTTGAATCCCATCAATCTCTAAGATACCAGGTCTTGAATTAACACCTATATACTCCAGAGCATCGAGTGCATCGTTTTTAGTTTTACCTCCATACTTGAGCTCAGAAAATCTATTATCGATATTAATTAGATTGAGATTGGGATTGTTGTTATTATTAGTCTTATAATAATAGCAACCATCATCTCTACACTTCTTAAGAAGTCTGTTATCTTCCTCGCTTAGAGTCACATTTTCTTTAAAATTTTCTACATCTCTGCTTGATAAGTTACGGTCAATATTTTTTTCTGTTTCGACTATATCTTTGTAATGCATCCCCTTACGCCAACCAGTTAGACCAGTCACAATAGCGCTTACTGTTACTAGCAATAAAACTGGAGACAAGTTACG
>JAIEPY010000063.1 GCA_019748155.1 Burkholderiales bacterium
TTATTTACTCTGTGGGAATTTTAGCATACTACTCAACCTAAACGCTGGGGTTTATTAGGGGGCTGAGTAGTAACGAATATTGTAGGCATAGTATTGTATAATAAGGTGTAAGTTTCATTGGTAAATTCAAGTAAAACCGAAACTTAATTTTACCATACTATATTACTACAATATCGGTGTATCAATGCCGCAAATGCTCGGATTGATAAGTATAAGGCTAACGGCTAATATAGCAAATTTATCTTGCAAAGCTATGGGTAAATAATCTTTATTATTTCTTTGGCATATTCTTGATTGGTCATGATGATAACCCCTGTTAAAGTATAATTTGCAATTTAATAGCTGATGTTACACACTAACTGTGCCAGATTGTGTAAAATCATGCCTAATATAATTATAAAATCGAGCACCTTCGCCCACCATGGTGAATAATAAGATTATGCATTATTTTTTTATTATGCAATAATTTTACTCAAGAAGAAATTTTAGCAATATTTCAAGTTACGCGTGATACTATTATGCGTATGATTGTTGATCAAGTTGTGCATAAGCTTGGAGTTATCGTTGCTAAAGCTTTTAGTATAGTAACAAAAGCTAAAGAAATAGGGGTGCAGTATTATCTTCCCTCAAATTTATTTGATAATGCCATAATAGCTATTGGCGATTTTGAAGATATGGAATAATTAAAAAATGAATCACACGGTCCTAGCCCGTAAATGGCGCCCAAAGCAATTTGCTGACTTAGTTGGTCAACAAAACACCGTCACCGTATTGCAAAATATCCTTAGCAGCGGTAGATTGCATCATGCTTATTTGCTAACCGGAACCCGTGGTGTGGGTAAAACCACAATTGCACGGATTATTGCCAAAGCCTTAAACTGTTTAAATCCGCAAAATAGCGAACCGTGTGGCAGCTGTGAAAACTGCCAGCAAATTGACCATGGACGTTATGTAGATGTGATTGAAATCGATGCAGCATCTAATACCGGCGTAGATAATATCCGCGAGGTGCTGGAAAATGCTCAGTATGCACCAACTAGTGGCAAATATAAAATCTACATCATCGATGAAGTACATATGCTCTCTAAATCTGCCTTTAATGCAATGCTCAAGACTTTAGAAGAACCTCCAGAACACGTGGTATTTATTTTAGCAACTACCGATGTGCAAAAAGTACCGATAACGATACTCTCACGCTGCCTGCAGCTTAAATTACGTAATCTAGCAGCAGCAGAAATCGAGCAACATTTGCGTTATGTTCTAGAACAGGAACAGGTTGGCGCAGAGAGTGCAGCCTTAGAACTTCTTGCGCAAGCCGCTAACGGCAGCATGCGTGATGCACTTTCACTTACCGATCAGGCGATTGCTTTTTCCAATGCTAATATCAGCGAGATAATCACCCGACAAATGCTTGGGATTAGTGATAATAGCAGCATCATTGAGATTTTAACCGCAATTCAAAAAACCGACAGTATTAGCTTGGTTAATATTTGCCAACGACTGAATGGCGAAGGCGCTAACCTTGAGAATATCTTGGAACAAATTAACTATAGTTTGTTTAACATTGGTTTAGCGCAATTAAGCCCGCAACCGCAGTTAAGCAATGAGCTCCAAAATCTAGCTAAATCAATTTCGCTGCAGGATTGTCAGCTTTATTTTGAAATCAGCAATCTTGGTTTAGAGCAAATTCGTAAGGTGCAGAACCAATACCCGATTTTCGTGATGAGCTTGCTGCGTATGCTCGCATTTACCATTGGTAGCTCGCAAGAGAAACAACTACTTATCCAAGCCACAAATTGCACTACTCAATTAGTTGCCAGTGTACCAAGTGTAACAGCAGCTATACCAGCTAAAGAAGAAATCACGCCAAGCCAGCCTTTAGCTCCCACTGCAATAGTAGAAGTAATGAAGGAAGCTAAAACTGTACAAGCCGTGCAAGTTCCCGAAGTAGTTATTGAAGAACAAGTGAGTCAACAAGTTGAGGAAATTGCACCGTGGGAAGAGCCAATAACTCCTGATGCACATCTATCAGCAGAGCCAGCTAGCTCTGAACAATCAGCAATAGCAGAGTTAGCCGAAGAACCTAATATAGAACAACAATCAAACGAAGCTCTAACAGTTGCAGCACCTCCGGCTGTATCCGCTCAGTTTAATAATTGGTTGGAATTTGTTAAAAATATTGATCTAACTCAAATCGATAAAACTATCGCGGTAGTATTAAGTAATTGTTCCCAAATTAGCTCAAGTAATCCAGATGAATTGACTTTAGCGATTAACGATAGTTATCGGCAACTGGTGACTGCAGCTTGTGTTGATCAAATTGAACAAATGCTCTTTAAGCAGTACCAGCATCATTTTGATCTTAATTTTAATTTTGTGGCTGAAGTTCAGGATGGAACACTCAAAAGCCATCAACAAGCAGAGGCACAGGCACAGCAGCAATCCGCCGAAGAAGCAATTCACAATGATCCAGTAGTTCAGGATTTAGTGACTAATTTTGCGGCTAAAATAATACCAAATTCAATCAAACCGCTTTAAACAACCAATAAAAAACACGCCTTAACCAATAAGATTCAAGGCGTGTTTAACCGCTTCAATAACCTTTAATTACTAACTCTAGTTGCAGTACGGTAAATATAGCGGACTAAAAGTACAATTACAATCAACGATAGTACTTGTGATGTGCCTTCAAAACCTTCACCTACTATACGCAATGCATCACTGCTTTGTTTAATCACAAATGGCACCGCCAAAATCAAGCCCATTAAAGACTCACCAGCAACTAATCCGCAAATCAAAATATTGGTGCGATTATCCAGTTTTTTGACTGCATCAACTCCAATTTCATTCTGTAGTTTACGATAACGACGTTTGATAAATACACTAATCATTCCACCAATAAATAGTCCCGTTACCAAATCTGGCGGTAAATAAAGCCCTAAGCCCATCATAATCGCAGGAGTGCGGAATTTACCACTTTTTTTGCCAATCAAATCCAGCATAAAAGTAATCGCACCGATTAAAACCCCCAAGCCCATCAGATTCCAGTCTTGTGAGCCATGTAACACATTTTTGGTAATCATCGCAATTGCAGAGGCTTGCGGTGCACTTAGCGTATTATTTGGATCTATCCCCGGATGTGGAACTACTCCAGCAATCCCATAAGCATTAAACACCAGATTAATCATAAACGGCGCTAAGATCATTGCACAAATTACACCGATAAATAAGGAAATTTGCTGTTTGTAGGGAGTTGCACCAACTATTTGTCCGGATTTAAAATCCTGAATATTTTCATTGGTAATTACGGCTGAGAAACCAATAAAGCCAACTAATAAAATTACCAATGCCATCAAATAGCTAACAACCTCATTACCAAGTGCTTCACCAGCCAAGGCTTTAAGCACCAAACTTAAGATAATCACCGCAATAAAATACAAGCCTGAAAGCGGTGAATTCGACGATCCTATCATCCCCACCATATAACCAGCAACTGCAGCAATTATAAAGCCCAATATCAGTACTAGTAATGACAACATCACCGCATAAACCGCTGACATAGTGTTACTACATACATTTAGCTGCACCAAATGAGAATAGATAAAAAAACCAACCGGGATGATGCACAGTACCACCAATATCATCAGTTTTTTAATATTCAAATCACGTTCATTGTGGTCAATTTCATTGATATTACGCAGTGCCGCGACAGATTCCTGTATCGCGGTCACAATTGATTTACTCATCATGAGTATCGTTGCCACGCCACTAAATAAAAAGAATCGGGTAAGACCGCCCTCACGGGCGGGACTTCCCACACCACCGTACGTGCGTTGTCGCATACGGCGGTTTTAA
>JAIEPY010000136.1 GCA_019748155.1 Burkholderiales bacterium
GACTCCAATTTTTAGTTACAAATTATAGCTCAAAATTAAGCTTTCAAGTGGTGCATCTCACCTCAGCGGATGCAATATAGTTGACTTTACTGTTACTCCAGCTGCTCTTGTAACAGCCAATGACACAATACTGATTAAACCAATATTTGACTCTAACAGTAACGCAGTATATCAAGAAAGTGTCCCATCTTGTACGATTAGTTTGGCTTCTACTACTAAGACATGTAGCATTGCTATGTATTATAGCTCATCTGCATCTAATCAGGAGCTTACATTGCCGTTTAATTATTCTTTAAGCAGAGATTCTGAGTATAACTCGTTTAACTCGAGTGTGGTGCTGCCGGAGTAAACTATTGCGTTTTATTATAGCTGTAGTACTAATTAGTAGTCAATGCTACAGCTACTCAAGATAGATCTGGCTGAAGTTTAGTTCAAAGTTGATCGGGGTTAGTTTTGTTGATTTTGAAATAGTTTTCATTTGATTAGTGAATAATCTAGGTTAGGCGTGAGTCATAATTAAGTTAAGGAAAAAATTCCATGAAAAATAATTCTTTGATGTTAGCACAAGTTTTCTTAATGGCTGGTATCTTATCTTCCTGTGGAGGGGCTGGAATTAGCTCCGAATCGAATATCCGCCAGTCTAGTGTAACGATAAGTGAAACGCCGCTTTTTTACTATAAAGAATCAAGCAGTAATCAATACTATTTGGCGCTAACTAATAATACTGATCAGCAACTGTCATTGCGTGATAGTAGCATTACAAACAGTTCTTTAGCAGAGTCTATTGAGTTTAGAAATATAGTTGATACTACTGAGTGCAGCGAGATTGCAGCTAACGGCAATTGTCGCTTAAGGATTAAACTACCGTATATTAACAATGACGGTTATTTTAGCTTTACGATCAATTATCAAGCCAATGATGGCTCGAATATTCGCGTAAGCAAGCTAATTGCCTATTCTGCAAATATTCCTGAGAGGGGTGGCTTGATCTACAGTCAGCAATTTATTAATAGTACTGTTGTCAATTCAGATAGGTTTACGCTCGCTTTGCCAATTATTCTTGATCGTGACTATAGCGCACTGGAGTTAAAAGTTGGCAATAAAAGTGAACGGAGCACATATAATAAAATTCTCTGCGATACTCAAGATGCTTATAATAAAGATAGTACCTGTACTGCTCTGGTAGAGTTAGATGGACATATTGCAGATCCACAGCTGAGTTTAGCCGCGATTGATGCAAATGGTCTCGTAACTTCATACAGCTTTGTCACAGGGGTTAGCTATAATAATCTGCCACATTTAGTTTACCTAAATGCTCCGGTTAGACTGGGTAACCAAGGTACTCAAGCTGTAACTGTGCTGAATATCGGCACTCGCGTTGCAACTAATCTCTCCACACCTTTGGTTAGCTCTTTAGCTCTTACAACAAACTCACAATGTAACAACGTCAGCTTAGATCCTAATAATGGGAAGTGTATTATAGAATATTCGTCAATAGCAGTAACTGCTGATGCTAAGTTGGGGGAATCATATCAGTATGTCGAGTACAGTGGTGGAGCTTAGATAAGGACTAAACATAAATTTTATGTTTATCGTAATCGTACATTTGAAAAGCCAAAGATAGATAGCATAACTCCTGATGGAAGTGTGTTTATTAAGGAGAGTCAGCCAGAGATAAAGGTAGCTTTTACCACTGATATTGATCCTTTTACTGTCAATGAGAGCTCTTTTTATCTAACCAGTGATTCTGGTGCTATTGTCACGACGAATTTGCGCTTCTACAGTCAAGCTAATGTTATTGGTTTAAAACCTTCTTCTTCGCTAAAGAAGGGTGCAGAATATACAATAAATCTAAGGAAAAATTTAATTGGGAATCCTGCAGGCGTTATTGATAAGACCGCAAACAATAATGTTATTGGAAAGTTTTCAATTGCTAATTATACTGATGATGTTAGTTTCTTAATTAATTCTAATAATTATCCAGAATTTATCAGAAATCAAGAATCTCGAGTTGATCTTGCTAATAATCCTAATAATTCTATAGTAGCTAGTACTCCTGTAGCCGATATTAATTCTAATCAGCGTTTTACTTTCTCTGATTCTGGGAATGGGAAGGTTAAAATTATTAATGGACCAAATAAACTTGTTTATAAAACTGACTCTCCTAGTTCTCGTCTGAGTATGGTTGATAAAAATTTAATTGATAAGAACTCACTCGATGAGTGGTACTTAAATTTTAATACTGATGATTATACTTATACGTTTGTTCTTGCTGATCGTGAGAGTCTAGTTTTGAATTTAAATAATAGAGCAGCACCAGTGATGAGTTCACTTAAAAACTATACTTTATCACAAAATGGACGATCAAATAGATGGATTATCGGTCCTAGAATGAGCAACAGTTCCTCTGGTTTTCAGATTTCCACTACTATTACTACTACTTATATTTGGGCTAAGTTCCCCAACGGTACGATTATTACTCAAGAACCTACATTTCTCATCAAAGTAAAGTGGCCGCATTATTTTACAATTCAATTTGCTACTTCAAATAGTGAAGATTATATTTTAATCAATCAAAAATATTTATATCCTTGTGGTGATAAATATCATATTTGTACGGAGCCTAATACTACTAACGCTCAAATGCGTATTATATACTCACCAAAAGGCATTATGATTCTTACATTAAAAGGAATTAATGAATCTAGAGATAAATTCGGCTGTATTGCCCATAATCACACAATTAACCTCAAGGAGGCATTTAATCTAGATTATGAGCAGAGTTGTGATTATACTAGTCCGAGGCAGATTTTTGAGATTAAGCCGGCAACCCCCTGAGTAGCAACTAAAATTAATCTAGCAGCAGCCCCTCCAGCGTATAGTCAAACTGGAGGTCTTTGTGCTACAACTGTTATTAGTCTTAACGCTTTTGGTAAATCGATTAAAGCAATAATATTAGCCACTGACACATTAGCACCGCTGGCATCATGTGTCTAATCTTCACGCCAATCAATTAGATAATTATGGCTATGACTTTTATGATCCGATTAATTCGGATGGTTTGGAACGTGGTGATTTTGTTGCACAAGATGAATACGTACAGAATAGTAGAGCAGCAAATTCTAGCTGGCATGGTTCGCACGTGACTGGAATGATTGTCGGTAATGGCTTGGATGGAGTTTATGGTGGCGCGTATGGTGCTAAAGTTGTACCTATCCGAGTATTAGGTAAATGTGGTGGAACAGCTACCAGTATTAGTAACGCAATTATGTGGGCGATAGACGAATTCCCTGACGTTGCTACCCCCCAGCCAGCAGATATTATTAATCTGAGCCTAGGAGGTAAAGGTTCTTGCCCACATCCATATCAATCTGCAATAGTTAAAGCGTTGAGCAAAGGTGTTATTGTGGTGGCAAATCTGGTACATCAATGGCTGCTCCAAGCATAAGTGCCGCAGTCGCAGATATTATCAGTTTAATGAAAGCATATAATAAGCCATATACACCTGCTATTATTGAGAAAATTATTAAGAATAGTGCTCAGAATGATTTCCAAAATATAGTGCTGACTCAAGTAAGAGTACTACATCTAAAAAGTTAGATGTGGAATCAGCTGTCAAATATACAATCAATAACTATCTGAAAATAAATAATTAAATTAATGGAGAAAAAATGAAGAAATTTATAACACTATTTTTATGCTTAAATTTTGTATATGCTTTTGCTGATACCTCACTAATTATTAAGTATAAACCATCTACAAGAGATACAAATTTATTAAGCAGTAAATCGATTTCAAGCAAGCAGCTAAATGCTGGATTAATGCAACCTTTGTCGGATGGGAAGGGTTGATAAGATAAACTGCATCCGCAGAAATCAGGTGCACCAAGAGGCAATCTCTTGAGCTACCATCTCATTTGGACTTTTAAACCCAAATT
>JAIEPY010000079.1 GCA_019748155.1 Burkholderiales bacterium
AATACTTTTTAACCCAGCTCCGTAACTTACACCACAGGCTATACTGGGATTAGCTTTCTCTATACAGCCACAATTACATTTTGCTGCAAAAATCAAATGATTACTTATTATCTTTTGGATTAACACATCTTGTACTTGACGAGTTTCTATGTGCTCGTAACCACTACTCAAAATAGCACCACAGCCACTACACTTTGTTGGCTTATGCTCGATTTCCTCATCTGCATGAGCAGAGAACTCAAGCGTTGTTCCTTTGTGACCTACTTGACCACCACTTTTCTTATCACTTTTCTCTCGGCTATTTCCTGAGCGGGGCTTTTTATTCAAACCATTCTTTGACGGTGGGACACTGCTATTATCGCTATTTAGACCCAATTTACGCATAAGTTTATCTATAATTTCGGACTGCTTATTAACCACAGACTCCAACTCGGATACTTTCTTGCTCAGTTGTGCAACTTGTGCTTTGAGTTGACGGTTTTCCAATACCAATCCTTCGTTGATTTTTAGTTGTTTGCTCAACTTATCTTGTAAATCAACGATCTTTTTATTAGCTGCTGCTAATGTTTTATATTGGAAATCTGTTGTAATCATAAGCCTAAAAAAAATTATTTACTCTGTGGGAATTTTAGCATACTACTCAACCTAAACGCTGGGGTTTATTAGGGGGCTGAGTAGTAACAATTACTCCACAAAATACTCGACTATGATCCAGATAAGCCACCAAACATCAATAAACTATCTAAAATATTCAAATTAATTCAGACGGCTTAAATAACTGTAAGGTACGAAGCATTAGGAGGCTGAATGGTAACAATAAACCATTAGATTACAGATAAATTACATGGCAAGGATTTTTTTGAGCATTTCACCGTACTCATTATCTGCAGCATAGGCATAGCTAATCATTAATTTTTTAGTCTCTAAATCAGCCAGATGAAGCCCATTCGCAAAATTATTAATTAGTTCAACTCGCTGTTCTTCAGTTAATAAGCGGAATAAATCACCTGCTTGCGAAAAATTATCCTCAGACCCAGTATCATAAATGCGATTTTGCCCAGACAGATTAAGCGCTGGTGGGGCTTGCTCACCCAAGTGTAACTGTTTACTCTCTGCATTGGGGTAAAAGTTAATACCACTCATTTCTTTACGGTGTTCATCGCTGCTAAAATCAGCCATCAGCCCATCCCTTTGATAGTTATACACCGGGCAGCGTGGTTTATTCACAGATAGCTGATTATAGTTCACTCCAAGGCGATAACGCTGCGCATCAGGATAGGCAAACAACCTTGCTTGTAACATTTTATCTGGCGATGCACAGATTCCATTTACAAAATTACCCGGATTAAATGCGACTTGCTCAACTTCCATGAAGTAATTATCTACATTTTTATTTAACTCAAGAGTCCCGATCTCAATTAATGGAAAATCTTTATGTGGCCAAACCTTGGTTAAATCAAAAGGATTAACTTGATAAGTCTCAGCTTCCTTCTGTGTCATAACTTGCAACTTAACTTGCCAGCTTGGATATTCGCCATTATCAATTGCGTCAACTAAATCTTTTTGCGCATGAAATACAGCTAATCTGGCAGCTTCAGCATCAGTCAGGTTTTTAATCCCTTGATTGCTTTTTAAATGCCATTTAACCCATACTAATTCATTTTTATCGTTGTACATACCAAAAGTATGCGAACCAAAACCATGCATATAACGATAGGAGTATGGAATACCACGATCCGACATTAGAATAGTTAACTGATGGAAGGACTGTGGTAAGCGCGCCCAAAATTGGAATGGACGGTTTCCATTTGGAATATTCGTCCGCGGATCTTTTTTTACTGCATGCGCCAGATCCGGAAAATTAATTGGATCACGCAAGAAAAAAACTGGCGTATTATTACCAACTAGATCAAAGTTGCCTTCTTCAGTATAGAATCTTACCGAAAAACCACGAATATCACGTACATTATCACTTGAGTCCTGACCGCCTCCAACCGTTGAAAATCTTACAAATACCTTGGTTGTATTGCCTAAAGTATGCAAAAAATTAGCACTAGTAATTGCTGATAGATCTTTAGCTAAGGTAAATGTGCCATAAGCACCACTACCACGAGCATGCATAACTCTTTCAGCGATTCGCTCACGGTTAAAATGAGCCAATTTTTCAAACAGGTGCACGTTATCGAATGTCAAAGCCCCACGCTCACCAGCACTAATACTATTATTATCATCAATAACTGCACTACCATTTTGCAGACTAAAAGGACATTTTTTCATGATACACTCCCAAAAAAGTTTATTAAACTACATCTAAAAAACCTTCCTACCTTACACATGCACAATTGTAAGGTAGGAATAACTTTTATATTAAGCAGGTAAATACTCATAATCCATTATTTGCATCATTGCAAATTATCCTCCTCAGACTATGATTACATATTTGTTATTATAAGGGGTTCAAGCTAGCTGCTTTTTGAACCACAACATCATTACCATTAATGGCTGCATTTGGAATATGATCTGAGCGTTTTAACACTAATGGTTCATTTACTGCTTCAGACAAAATACGTGCTTGTGGATAAACCTTACGAATCCACTGTATATATTTTGAAACTCTTGCACCTGTTGACAAGCTTGTACCAAATCCATTTGTAGTAGCGATTATTACTTTTCTACCTTGGTGATCTTGCCACCAAGCTGAGCCACTGTCACCATAAGAGACTCTAGCCCAATATTCTGTGTTTACTTTGGGTTGATAACTAGCGCCAATCCCATGATCTAGTTCAAATATACTGTCAATTTTACTAGCGCCCCATAATCTTCTTGATCCGCTACTAGGCAAATAATCTCGGTAAAGAGTCAGATCAACTCCCCAGACCCCATACCCAACAAACTCGACAATACTACCTTTTTCATCGCTACCATCATATAGGATTGGTTGTTCTACTATACCTCCATCTTGATATGTGGGAACTGCAATCTTAGGTAATTTCATAATAGCGATATCAGTTGATGCACCACCAAGACCACTTGGTTTATTAATTCTTTCTGGTGGAACATAGAGCGTACCTTCGCCCTTCGCAATTATTTTGCCATCCCAGCTAGTGAAGTCACGTTCTATGGGTGTAATTTCTGATTTATACTTAAGGCAATGTGCCGCTGTTAATATATATGTACTATCCTCTGTTGTAAATTTCCCGAGAGGCTCAATCGTCAAGTCCTCTAACCAATCAGTAATTATATTGTAATCAGAAACAATATTATTCTTAACATCAAGACCATTAGCACTTGTTTTAAATGTCACCAACAGCTTGTCACCCGCGACAAACATATTTTTAGGTAATGAGATTTTGTTAGTACAGCTATCTTTAGTTTGATCATCTATCGTACACGCTGTAAGCTGAACTCCGGCGATTGTGTGTGCCAGTGTTGGTGTAACTGTTATCGGATATGATTTTAGTGCAGCGTCGGTTACAGTCACTTTAGAAAGAACATCAAACTCATAAGCACTATCAGTAGATGCTGTTACTTGAATCGCATGTGTGACGTTCGCCCACAAGCGCTTAAAGTTCACATATTTAGTGTCACTTTGTCCATGATATACAATACCATTATGTTCGTAGCTAAATGGTAAATCAAGCTTCAAAATAGCAATATTTAAACTATCCATAACTAAATTTTGAGTAGCAAATATTTTAGGATCAGGAATGTCTATATCCGCTGTACAACTAGCACCCGCGGCAAGGTCAGGTACAATATCGCCAATCGGACAAGTTGTAGCTCTTAACTTAGCCCCCTCAGGTAAGTTATTAGTATCCAGATTAAATTTATCTGATTTTAAAGTACCAATATTTTTAAATTCATATTGCAAAGAAATAGTCTTATCACTATAGGCCGTAAAGCTCCATGGTTCAGCATTTGTACCTGCGCCAGTAACTACAGTAGCCCCAGAATCCATCTTCACAACTACTTCAATTTTTGGTTGTGGCGCAGCAGTAGAGGCTACTTTAAATTTAGCACTT
>JAIEPY010000068.1 GCA_019748155.1 Burkholderiales bacterium
AAGATGATTAGGAATTGTATTAACCCTGATAACATTATCAATATGTTAGCCTCAATTTAATATGCGGTTGCCCTGAATGGTTGCAGCCACTCAGGTAGTTTACGAAATATTAAGATTAGCTGCAGAGCACGATATAAACAATAATCAGGATTAGAACCTCATGAAAATGCTTAAAAATAGAATTCACAACATTTACCTTATTGATGCCTTGCTATTTTTAACCTATGCGGTATTTGGTGCCAGTTGGGCTGCCGGAGGTAGCTTAATGAGCACTATTCAAAAAGAGCTTAGTTTAAGTATGTCGGAGGGTAGTTTTTTAACCACTTCCATCACTATTGCAAAAATCATTGGTGCCCTTGGTGCTGGCGTTCTGGTTTCTAAATTTGGCTTTAAACGAGCTTTTGGAATTGGTACATTTTTGATCAGCTTAAGCGTTCTTTCCGGCTTGACAAATTCTTATCTAAGTTTATTATCATTACGCTTTGTTATGGGGTTGGGTAGTGCCATCTGTTTAGTTTGTCTTGTTCCTATCGTTCAGCAGTTATTTGAATTACGCCTTCATTCGACAATGAATGGAATAAATGCGGTATCGAATATCATTGGTACTATTGTTGCCCTATTAATTAGCCCACTTTTGTTGGAGATATTTCACGGTTGGCGAGCAGTATTAACTTTTTATGGCGCAATAAGTCTAATAATTGCCATTCTCTGGGTATTTACAGAACAGAGTATATTTAGTCAGCAAGCAGCAATTAGTCAACATGCAACGGTAGCGTATGATAAAAAAGCTGAGTTTAAAAAAGCTTTGACTAGCTCCGTAACCTGGGGAATGTTTTGCTTTTATTTTTTCCCAATTTGCTTTTTGAATATTTCTTTTACTTTTTACCCACTATACTTTAAGCAAGTCCTGCACCTCCCCGCTTCATCACTTGCGTCATATTCTGCTACCTTAATTAATTGTGGAATCTTGCTCGGAGGAATTACGGGCAACAGTTTAAGAAAAGTAATTATCCATCCTAAAAAAATACTCATTAGCGCAATTTTGGGTGCTGTGGCATGTGGAATAGTCAATTTAATTGCAACAAATGCAAATATAGTTGCTTTGTGCGCATTAATATCCGGAGTGTTTATTGGAACAATTATACCAATATTCTTTACTATACCAAGTTATGCACCAGATGCAAACCCTATAAAAACCAGCTACATTATGAGTATCTTTTGGAGTTGTACCTTTATTTGTGTGACTTTCAATATCTGGTTCATTGGATATCTTGGTGATATTACGGGTAATCTTATTAGCGGGTTTATCTATATGTTTTGTCTTAGTATCGTAAGCCTGCTTGGCATAGTTATTATTCCTACAAAAAAGCCTGAAAAGCTTAATGCGTAACATTAGTAATAAAATTAAAAGGCAAATATAAAAATGTTTAAATTTAAATCATACTATGAACATTACATGAATATTATCGGACCAATCGGAAATCTAATGTTCTATTTTCAATTCTATAAAATTTTTGATGAAAAATCTTCTGCCTCGGTTTCTCTTACAGGATTTTCAATTAGCGTAATTGCTATGACCAGCTGGCTGTTATATGGTATTTTGCTAAAAAATAAACCATTAATAATAGCCAACCTTGTTGGTACAATAGGTGCAATATTAGTTACTGTCGCGATTTTAATTTATTAACCAGAAAGAGGTCTAAAACCTCAAAACTAGGCTTGCTAAAGCTTCCGCAGATTTCACTTAAAATACTATAAACTCCAAAATCAAAAGTAACAATAATGTTGGTGACATCAAAAGTGTAATTCTAGTAAAATGAAACTATTGTAAATTAGAACTACAAAAGTTCAAAAATAGTTAATAAGATAACAGAAATCATAATTATGTCATATGGTGAACTACACCAAAATTTTATTGATAAAATCATCATGCCATTTTGTATCGGTAGCGTTGACTTATGTGATAGCTTCGTTGTTCATGATACAAACGGTAAGATTATTATAGCATCCAATAAATTAGCTCATTCTCTAGGGTATCAAAACTGGCATGAAATTAAAGGCAAAACTGATCGCGAATTAAACATAGCTCCAGATAATAATAAAATCTATGATGACTGGGATAAGTTAAGACAAAAAGTTATCCAAGATAAAGTTTCAGTATATTATCTTAATTTTCTAAATTTCTCTTATGGATTTGATATACATGCAAATATCATATTTCCAATATTAACTCCCGAGGGCGATGTTGCTGCAACTAGAATATTTGCTAAAAAATTTAAATGGTTACAACCAATTAATTGTTTTAATATGCTAAACGAAGAGAGTAATAATTCAACTATTAGTCCGCGAGAGTATACTTTAACAGAGCAAGAGTACGAAATTATTTTTATGATTTATATAGGTCTAAATCAGGAAGAGGCAGCCAAGTCCTTAGGTATGTCAAGAAGTAATATTGCAAAAATACTAAATAGCAAGATATATCCTAAGTTTGATATAGAAGATAAAAGCCTAGATACCTTTCTTAATAAATTAAATGATAATAATGTGATTATTACAGTACCTAAACAGTTTGGCAGTTCTCGCTGTATTATTATCCAAGATTTGGACAATGGTTCTGATTATGTATAATTTTCAAAATAATCAACAGTTTATTACCGATGTTGCTATCCCTTATTTTCTAGGGGCAGTAAGCAAAAATTTTATTTCTGTAATGTATGACTTAGATGGCAAAATAATCATTGCTACTGATAAATATGCAAAATTATTTGCTTATAATTCTTGGAATGATATAAAAGGTAAAACATTATCGGACTTATATCCGCATGAAAACTATGCCAACTTTATTGATAAACTATCAATTTTAAGAAAGAAAGTTATCAATGAAAAAAGAAATATAACACATTTATTATACTTACCCTTTAATAATAGCTCTTTTGAAATGATGCTTGGTTACCACTTTCCGATTATTTCACCACAAGGAACTGTTGTTGCAAGCAGAGCTATAATTAAGCGTATTAATATGATTAATTATAGTATAAAAATTAATAATCACTTAAAGAACGCGGCTAGCAAAAAAAACAAGAATGACAAAATTTATAAATTAAGTGCTCGTCAGGAAGAAATTCTATTTCTATTGACTATTGGTTTTCCTCAAGAACAAGCAGCACAATATCTAGGAATAAGCAGAGGAACAATTGCAAAAGTTATTAGCGAAGAAATATGTCCAACGTTTGGAATAACTGGTTCAAATAGTAAATTGTTAATTCGAGAAGTTATTTCAAGTAATTTCTTTAATAATATCCCTCATAGAGTTATGAAGCCAACCGTTATTGAGGTCGCTGATAGCTTTGAAACTAAGTATTATTTTAATATCTAGGAGAATCTTATGAAAAGAATAGTTACTCTTCTATTATCGTTTAATTTAATATATGCCAATGCAGAAACCAGCACATCTTGGATAAATCCGTGTAACAAAAACAATGAAAATAAACAATGTAATAGCATTCAAAATGGAATTGATAATTTAATACATCAAATCAATTATTTACATGCAACAAAAATATTGCTAAAATATAACGGTGTTAATAAAACAATTGCTCAACAAACAAAGAAGTCAGTCATAAAAGAGTGTAATCAATGTGAAATAACTCTTGAACTAAACAATAATACTAACTATGGCGTAGAAGCTATATTGAATTATTAGCTATTAAATTAACCATTTATTTTATATAATCTGTAGATTTTAAGATATTGACCAAAGAGATTGCACTGATAATTAAATAAATCTCATCTTATACTAATTATATGTTGTACAATATCAATATCTGTACTCTTCGTCTTTAAATCTTGGACTTTGTCGTCTTTTTTATCAATTCTTCGCGTCCAAGAATCAAATACTACGAGTATATAACATAGACAAACAATCTACGTTAATTTATATAAAAGAATAGTTAATATGAAAAACTATAATAGCTCGGAAACATTTATTAAAGACGTTGTTATACCATATTTAAGCGGCGACGAGAATAAGCCAATAAGTTCGGTATGTTATGATCTAAATGGCAATATTATTTTCGCATCAAATGTGTTTGCCAAATCATTTGGTTATCAATCAAATAAAGTAACTGCTCGCCCACTATCATAAGTCAAATTTGCCACTAAGAGCCCAACTGACTGCAACTAATGGGTTTACTCCTTTATTATTCATAGTTTGCAGATAGCTCGAAATACGGCAATAAGCTTGTGCATAGTTACTACTCAGCCCCCTAATAAACCCCAGCGTTTAGGTTGAGTAGTATGCTAAAATTCCCACAGAGTAAATAATT
>JAIEPY010000066.1 GCA_019748155.1 Burkholderiales bacterium
TTAAAAGGCAATTAAAAAAGCATAGGCAACTGATATAGCCTATGTTTTATCTGTTGTTATATAAAGATGGGTATAGCAATGTTACGTAAAAATCAAAGCGTGGTTAGTGAATTAAACGGGAGAGAGCTGTCCATAGCCGAGCAAATTAATCTGATGGTGGCATAAAGCAGCCGAGAAGGCGGCTAAGTGCCGCCAAATGAAAGAAAAACGTTGATTTATCAATGAATTACAGAGTAAGTCAACTTTGCAACAGAACCGAAGCGCTTACGGTTTATCGGCAATTAAAGTACCGCCCTCATAAGGAGATACAAATCCTAACAGGGAAATGGGCAAGCCATCAAATTTAGTAATCGAAAGATGAATTGGAGATGTTGGTGCGAATACTGGAATGGAGATACCATTTGCCTTCAAATGTTCTTTCAATGCATTCATTGGACTACTACCTACAATATATTCTGATTTAATCATTCTATCCCATAAGGTATAATTTCTCCCAGAGTTACAAGAAACTAATACTAAACTATCAAAATCTTGATGCCCACCATTAGCAGAAACTCTAGATTGGATCGCTTTTAGTATAACATCATTATATTCTCTTATTGTATATTCCTCCTGACTAGCCTGTATTACAATTGGATTTTTCTTGTCATCCTTCTTAATCTTTCCTTGGTTATCCCTTTGATATATGGATGTATCTACTACATATGCCAGCTCGCTTGAGTCATAGTGTGTAAAAACATACAATGGTTTATTATAACCATCCAATAATAGCGGCTCTGGAACTGCGTGAGGATTATTAGCTTCTGCGTAGTTTATAATTATATCTGGAGTTGAAAATCCGATTGTACGATCCATGATTGGATGTGTTACGAAATGAGTATGATCACCAATATCGTTTAACCATGTTGATGTAAGTGATGTTATTCTGGATTGTATTTGATGATGACCAGCAGGAAATGAAGCCGTGTTTTCAAAATCAGAAGGACTACGGTTAGTCATAGTATCATCATGATAGTGTCCTGCACTAGCTTTGAACTCATCCACTCCTACTAATTTTACATCTACAATTAGTTTATTTAATGCCATATCTATATTGCGAACAGGAAAATCAGAATAATATTGATTATACTGCTCTTGAGGTACAATTATCCCAGCCCATGGATCGACAAAAAAGTTACTCCCATCAGCCATTTTTGCATATACTACGCTATGAGATAAATTACGGTTTGATAGTGTGCAGACATCTGCTGAAATGCCCTGATCCCGCAGTGCAGCAGCTAAATTAACTGCCTGCACGTTACAGTCGCCAATACCAGTTTTTAATGATTCTTCGCGACGGCTATTAATAGGTTTACTTGTATTGCTTATGTTTCGTAACGCCAACTGTGCATAGCTATCTGTAATATCAGATCGTGCTGCAATATATTTTCCCAAACGTTCAGACGATACATACTTAACGTAATCTGGATCAAATGCACTTGCACTAACATTAAAATTATCTTGTATAACCTCCATGGTTTTAACCAAAACATTAGGAATATTTTTATCCGTAAGGTGTGGGCTTGATTTACCATGTGGCTCAAAATATATTTCAGAAATTAATTTATTTACACCAGGAAACCTGGAAGATAAAAATGAATTTCCTTTAAGAGAATTCATCTCACCATGGTAGGTAATTGCTTTAGCAATACCATTTTGAACTGTATCGATATTTCTCTCTATGTCAATACTGCTAATATTATTAGCATTATTGAACTTATGAAATGGTGAATTTTCACCAAAAAAGAAATCCTTTGCTGGATTAGAGGCGTCTTCATCAGCAAACACCTGTTTAATAAAGTCTTTATAGCTATCTAAAAGCGCAGCCTTTTTATCTTGACTAGCCGATGGAGCACTATATCTTTCATATTCTAAAACAGATTTTTGTTGAGTAATGAGTTTTACCATAAAATCTTTTTTAAGAAGAGAATAATCTCTTTCTTCAATATGCGTATTTAAAAATATTTTCCGCTTGTTATTAACATCAACTTTAGCAACTATGCCCTTACTTATATCGGTAGTTGTAAATGCTAGTGAATTATACTCCAGCACTCCACCATTGCTTTTATATCTTTCTAAAACATGAGACGGAATAACCGAAAGCTTCTTTTTAAGCTCAATAAGTGCTTTATCGCCACTAGCTTCTTTATGTATACCATGAGTATCTAAATACTCTTTGGATCTCTCTTCATCTTCTTTTTTAAACTTTTTCTTTGCTTCTTCATTGGCGTATATTACTGGTAATTTGGTACCAGAACTTATTACTGTTGCTCGATACTCGGGTAACCAGAAAGGGTCAACACCATCTCCCCACGCATAACCAATCACACCAAAATTTAGCAAATTAATAGCCATCAAAGTCTTATAATATATAATTCGTATTTGCATCTTGTTTCTATTCTTTAAATTAGGCGGCAAAGCCGCAACTGTTAAATAATCCCAAATATCTTGGGCGTTATCTCAAACAACTTATCCGCCATATACATATACATCGAGTTTTTTTATTATTAGAAATATGCTATATCAACCAATACAAACATAACTGACATAAGATCACATCATGAAATATATTTGTTGAATATAGCAATATGCCACAATTTTAAATATTTTACATGTACTAGTGTTCTCCTATTTTCCAATATAATGCATTCTGCTTTCTGCATGGAGAACGCTGCGATACCTTCAGCTACAATCGATCCACCTCTGATACTTCAGCACACAAATCAGAAGCTAATGAGTAATTTAAATTTATTGCAGGTATAATTTGATAAATATCGTCTGCACCATCTTTTCCTACAATAACTATGTGGAATAAAGTATTAATCTCGCCATCTCTACTAGTTGTTTTATTTAAATCTGAAGTAAGGAATTTAGATACTAAAGGGTCATACCTCATCGCTCCCCTGCTCCATTTTGAGGGAAATATATTAAATACTGGATAAGTAAATGCGCCATTAAGATCGTTACGACGCATTATTACAAATCGCTGAAGAGATAAGTCTGATTGATAAGTATCTAACGTAATCATTGACTCTTTACCTAGTAAAGTAATAACAGAACCATTAGCTACACTCTTCAGAACAATGTCTGTTTTGTAAAAGTCATCTGGAACTGATGAACGCATCTTAAATTTCCATGTTGCGCTACTACCAGTTATGCACGATGGATTATTTGATACTTTAATTTTCACCCCATCTTTGTTGTTGCATTCTGCCAAATCTAATAAAGAATTTGGATCTGCCGCATTAATAAGCTTCATGCTATCAGAACCTATGTCACTCATGATAAACCATTTCTGATTCAAAGCATTTTTACCATATCCACCCAATTCAATCGTACCATTTGTATTTAGCTGTAAAACTTCACCATTCCTACTCACAGGCTTTATTTTAAATGTAGGAATATTATTGACGCTTGATTTTGATGAACGACGAGGCACAATATTAAATGCTATATTATTAAGTGTACTACTTTCAAATTGAACAACTTCATTATTATCAGGTTGTTTTACACTAAGAACTTTTTTACTATACGAATTTTCTATAAGTATATTGTATCTTGTAAAATCTTTAGGTAATGAAACATATCTCTTACAATCACCCAAAAACACCTCTATATTGTCTGGATTTTTAACATCAACAACCGAGCCGAGTGGGCAGATAAAGAATCTCATTTTAGACATAAGCATTATTTTGTCAAACCCTCTTTGCTCGTTGTTTACACTTTCTAATTGTTCCTTAATGCTATCAAGCGAATCATTATCAGTAATAATTCTAATATGCTTAAACCTATAAACCACCTTTTTACGATCGTCAAGAATATTCCACTCTTTTGTCTTTTTATCGTAATTTAAATTCATTAGCTTAAAAGCATCTTCAAGTGAAACAGCTGGTTTATACTCATTCTCCGTATAATCAACAACCGTACGTGCTGCAATTCTTCGCTCCTTTGATTTTCCATTTGGGAGTATTAATTTAATTGTTGCTGTAGTTGATTTTGATTGTGTTAAATACTTCTCCCAAATCTCCTCAGAGCCAGGATTTACTTTTGCTTTGTATTGAGTAACAAAGCTATAAATATTCCCATTTTCCTGCACACTATCTAACTGCGCCTTAGTTAACTTGATTGGTGTAGAGTTAAAATCATCAAGACCTGAAATTAATAAGCCAGGTAAACCACTCTGTGGATATGAATTATTTGGAATTAAACTATTTGCCATACCCATCTTTATATAACAACAGATAAAACATAGGCTATATCAGTTGCCTATGCTTTTTTAATTGCCTTTTAAGGC
>JAIEPY010000055.1 GCA_019748155.1 Burkholderiales bacterium
CTGATGAATACAAGCTTACATATGGTGATCTTAGCTTTTGTAGCATTAATTTTAAGAAGATTCTAAACAGGTTCTAATACATGATACGTGATAAAATTATTGATGCAAGTAATGTAGTTAAACATGAGCTAAAAGAAAAAATCAAAACTATCCTTTGTGGTGAAAGGCGCTGTTCCGCCGCAAAAAATGTAATATTATAAAGTCGAATGCCAATTATTCCAAGGATTAATAAAAGTTTTTGAGTATTGATTTTAGGTATTCTGTATTCAATTCAAGTTGGGGAGAGCAATATTATAACAAATAGCATCGTAAGCACATTACCTAAATTGGTACTATCACCCATGGCTGGAGTAACCGATGCGCCTTTTCGTTATTTAGCGACTAAGTTGGGTGCTGATTATGCTATTTCAGAAATGATAACCAGTCAAACTCATCTCTGGCAGAGTAATAAAACTACTCGTCGGCTTAAAAGTAATTTTATTGAAACCCCCAAAATAATCCAAATCGGTGGGGCATGCGCTGAGGTTGTTGCAGATGGTGCACGTGCTTGTGCAGACGCCGGAGCAGATGTTATTGAAATAAATATGGGTTGTCCGGCAAAGAAAGTTTGTAATGTACTGGCAGGATCCGCTCTACTTCGTGATGAGAAACTAGTTGCGGATATTTTATCGGTGGCAGTCGGTGCGGTGAAAATTCCGGTTTATCTCAAAACGCGCTTAGGTTGGGATAATGATAATAAAAATATCCTGACTATTGCCAAAATTGCCGAAGAAAGTGGTATCCAATCACTAGCCATTCATGGGCGAACGCGTTGTGATTATTATAATGGCAGTGCGAGCTATAATTTAATCGCAGAAGCTAAAGCTAATAGTAAAATTCCAGTGTTTGCCAATGGTGATGTTGATACCCCAGCTAAAGCATTGGAGGTTTGGAAGCTAACTCAGACTGATGGATTATATATCGGACGAGGGGCACTGGGTCAGCCATGGTTATTTCAACAGGTTAAAGATTATATCCAAAGTGGTAGCTTTAAGCAGCCTGATCTAGAGTTTGTCCTAAATTTAATGTTAGAACATACTGAGCTGATTCATCAACACTATGGTGATGTTCTTGGAGTAAGAATTGCGCGTAAGCACATCAAATGGTATTTAGAAGCTAATACCAATCTGTTTAGCGAACGCGAAACTAAGTTTGCTCATTTTGCGCAAATTGAATCTTCATCTGAGCAGCTGACTTATTTAAACACTTGGTTCATCCAATAAGCTTTGGATTCCAATTTCAAATTGCTTTGGTGTTGTCCATGGTCCATAACGAACAATAGTTTTTCCATCACGGCTAATTAAAAACTTAGTGAAATTCCATTTAATATTTGTGCTGCCTAAAATCCCTCTGGCACGTTTTTTGAGAAACTCATATAGAGGAATTGCATTAGCACCATTGACTTCAATCTTTGCCATTAGCGGAAAAGTTATATCGTAATTAAACGTGCAAAACTCTTTGATTTGTTCTGCATCACCCGGTTCTTGATTACCAAATTGGTTACAGGGAAAGGCTAGTATTGTAAGTCCTAGATCGTGATATTTTTTGTGTAATTGTTCTAACTCCGTGTATTGTTTGGTGAAAAGACATTTGCTGGCAGTATTAACAATAAGGATTACGCGCCCCTTTAAATCAGATAAATTAAGTGTTGTTCCTTGTTGTGTTTTTGCTTCAAAATTATAGATGGTTTGATGGTTCATTATTTTACTTTACTATATAATCGGTTATAATTAGGTCTTATACCCAAGGTACGCAGGCAATAAGCTTAGAGAGTATCCCAGGAATTTATAAAAGATGATTTAATTATATACTCATAGTATTTGATTCTTGGACGCGAAGGATTGATAAAAAAGACGACGCAGTGTAGCTAGAACTACATAAGGAGTCTTTTTTGAAATCCGACAAAGTCCAAGATTTAAAGACGAAGAGTATAAGTTGAATTATAACGCGGAAATATTTTAGATGTTAATAAATCGTAAATTAATTATATGCCTAATTATGTTGGCAGTGATCATTAATGCGGCTGGGATTTTTGAGCCCCTGCTACGCAATGATGATCCTGTACTCTATGCCAACATTGCCAAACACATTGTTTTATCTGGTAATTGGGTTGATTTGGTCTCAGGTGGTAAAGATTGGCTAGATAAGCCTCACTTACCATTTTGGATTAGTGCTTTATCCTTTAAATTATTTGGAATAAATTCATTTGCATATGTTTTTCCAGGGTTCTTATTCCATTTGTTAGGGGCATATTATACTTATCGTTTAGCCAAACACCTTTATAACCCTGAAGTCGGTTTGATTTCAGTCTTGCTCTATGTCACTAGTTTACATTTGTTTTTTTCTGCAATTGATGTTCGTGCCGAAGCCTATTTGCTGGGGCAGATTATGCCTGCGTGTTACTATTGGTTATGCTATGACCGTAATTCTAATATCAAAGTGTTGTTATTGGCTTGTTTGTTTAGCGCTATGGCAATGATGACAAAGGGCTTATTTGTTGTGCTCACGATTTTTAGCGGTATTTTTTGTAGTTGGTTATACACAAGACAATTTAAGCGCGTTTATGCACCCAAATGGCTTTTGGCGTATGGCTTGTGTTTATTATTTATTTTACCTGAGTTAATTTGTCTCTATCTTCAGTTTGATCTTCATCCTGAAAAAAGTGTTTTTGGTCAACAGCAGATTTCAGGTTTGAAATGGTATTTCTGGGATAGTCAGTTTGGGCGCTTTTTTAATAGCGGTCCGATTGTAAACACGCAGGGTAATCCTTTGTTTTTTGTCCATACTTTTTTGTGGGCATTTTTGCCATGGAGCATGATTTTTATTTTGGCAACTTGGCGCCAACTACGTGATTTTCGTCTTCGTAGTAGACAACAAAATGCGCGGGTAGTTTACCTATTAGGCAGCTTTTGGTTGACCTTTATCATGTTTAGCGCCACTAAGTTTCAGTTAGATCATTATACTAATATTATTATTCCTTTTGCTGGGATAACTTGTGCTGCGTATTTGCAGGATAATTTGCAGGCATTAAAGAAATTAGCATCGTTTCAACGTGGCTTAAGTATCTTTATGCTAATTATTACTGCTGCTCTATTTGTATATTTATTTAAATTATCTTTTCCCATGGTGGGGGGGGTAATTACCATTCTGCTCTTGTTTGTAGTTTTGAAAAAATCAGAGTTTAGCTATCTTGAACAATGTTTGGTTTATCCATCTTTGGCAATCTTTGCGATTTTTAGTCTGGTATTGAGTGTTAATTATTATATTTGCCGCAGCTATGATGTTGGTTATAATGTTGCGCAACAAGTAAATAATCTGCCTGCAGCACCGCTGTACGATCTTGACTATTCTTCAACGCCACTGGAGTTTCACTTAAAATATCCTTATTGGCGAATTAATGATGGTGCACAATTACCTAAGTCTGGGACTTATTATGTGTTTGTCAAGCAACAGGATTGGCTAGATGGTAGCAAAAAATTAGATAAGTCACAATATACTCCCATGGTAGAATTTTGTGGCGCAACAATTGATAAAGTTCTGCGGGCTTATTCAGATTACTCCAAACTACAATCACAGTTAACTTGTTATACGGTATTGAAACATGAATAAAAAATTAGCCTTTAATATTCTGGTTGTTAGTCTGATATTATGTGGATTGAGTGCTTTATCTATTCTCTTTATCGATAGAGATTTGGCGCTGCTGGTGCATAATTCGGGGTTAGATAGCAATTTGTGGTTGAGGAAATTAACTGAAGGATTGCCGGTTTTATTGTTAGTTATGCTAGTTATTGTTGCATTGTTCACAAAATTGCAAAGTGGTAAATTATCCGCATTGCTATTATCTGCTTATGTTTATCTTGGTTTAAAGCTTATGATGGAGATAAAAACCGGACTAAAAACTATTTTTGGACGCTATTGGACGAAAACCTGGATTAATCATAATTTATCATTGATTCATGATGGTATCTACGGGTTCAATTGGTGGCATGGCTTTGGTAATCAGGGCAGCTTTCCATCCGGGCATTCAACCTATACTGCGTTTTGCTGCCTATGGTTGTATCTTTTATTGCCGCGATATAAGGCTGTTTGGCTTATTTTACTAATTATTATGCCGCTAGGTTTAATCGTTTTAGATTATCATTACTTGGGCGATTGTCTTGCTGGAGTAGCATTAGGGTTGTCTTTTGCTGTATTGAGCGCCAGTATTTGGTATAAGCTAGAATTAAAAATTTTTGTATTTAGATAGCGTCATAGCTTAATGGCACGTAATTATCATGGGTTAATATAGAAACCCCCTTAACGAGTAATTTAAACTCCGTAAATAGAAGTGATGGCACTCTAATTGTAGAGAAACACTAACATAGCATTATAATTAAAAATTAAGTGATGGCGGTTAAAGTTATCTTCCAAATAAATCAGCCGTCCAATTCAAGCTGAAAGTTTATAAATAATTATTTGACTTGTCTGACATATACTATTTTAACGTGGAAGCTGGATTGGATTATGTTTAATTACCTCAAAGGTTACTGCTCAGCCTCCTATAGGCTAAGCTAAATTTATACAATCACTAAATTGTAATCCAATGGATTTAAAATTA
>JAIEPY010000083.1 GCA_019748155.1 Burkholderiales bacterium
ATATTTTTGCTGAAAATAAAGCCAAAAATAAGTAATGACTAGCTCAAAATTGATTTGATTCTTTAGCTAGTCTTGTGATAAAGTGAAGGCGTTTATTATTAACCAATTTAATGGAGATACTTTATGTCACAATTAACTTTCTATACTAATCCAATGTCACGTGGGAAAATTATTCGCTGGATGTTAGAAGAAACTGGGCTAGCCTATGAAACCAAAGTTTTGGATTATGCAACGACAATGAAAAGTGCGGAGTTCTTGGCAATTAATCCGATGGGTAAAGTTCCGGTGATTAAGCATGGCTCAGTGATTGTTACTGAAACACCTGCAATTTGTGCATATCTGGCAGAAACTTTTCCCGAAATTGGCTTAGCTCCGCAGACCTCTGAAGAGAGAGCGGCTTATTACCGTTGGCTATTTTTTGCTGCCGGTCCGCTGGAACAAGCATTAGGATTAAAAATGTTAAAAATTGAAGTAACTGCTGAAAGTGAGAGATCTTTAGGTTGTGGAAATCCACAAACTACCCTAGATGTTTTAGCTCAAGCCGTTAGCGCTAGCTCATATATTTGCGGTGAGCGCTTTACTGCCGCAGATGTTTATATTGGTTCACACATAAGCTTTGGGACAAGGTTTGGCATGTTTGAAGAGCGCCCGGAGTTCACGGCCTACCTTGAGCGTGTGATTAATCGTCCGGCAAAATTACGTGCTGATGAACTTGACAATGCATTAATCAGTTAATCAAAAAGCAGGTAATGATTACCTGCCTTAATTACTAATTTACTTTATAATAAATTAATATGGGAGAATACCAGCACCAGCAACAGGTGCTTGTTTGAAGAAACTATTGTTTAGCGCTATGGCAGAAATAGCGGTTAAACCCCAGTAAGCTTTCTCAGCTGATATACCAGCTTTAGCACTAGCCGTTACAACAACATCGTTTAACATCTTAGAGTACATATTGCTGTCTTTTGTTGCCAAGAATGCATTGTAATCACAAATATTAAATTTAACATTTTTCTTCTCAGAATTCATGCCCGTTGCATAAGTGTAAATTATATCTAATGCATCACTGGCATAAGACATATTTGCTGCTTTTAACATTTGTTTTTGGAATGATCCTGGTTTACCTAATTCAAGTAAATAATCTACTTTAGCGTCTGTGTCGCGAGCTACAGCAATATTTTGTTGTGCTGTCATAACTTGTGCTTCACATAATTCCTGAGTCATTGTGTTCATTGTTGCACCAATATACTTAGGAGCTTGATATTTGATGAATTGTTCCAAATTAATCACGCTAACAGGCGCCAAGAACGCAGCATACATATCTGCAGCATAATTGTCTATTTTTGCTTGATTATTCTTTGCTCCGCCGTTTGCTAATTGTGCTTTTGCAAATAACTCAATTTGAGCATATACAGTAGCTTTAGCTGCAAATTCAGTTTTAGAACCTGGAGCAACTAATGCTGCACGATCTGCTTGAAATTTACTGATTAATCCTGGTAGGCTATCGATGTTGCCGCTTGTTCCAGCTTTTCCGATGTTGACTAAATCAGGAGCTGTAGTTTTATATACTGCGGCTCCATAATAAACAGATTGTGCTAACGCATTGAAATTAAATGAACCGCGACCTTTGTCATTGAAATATTGGTAAATACTATTGCCTACTGCTTGATTAGTAAAGTAAACCTCATCTGCCATGCTTTTTATGTTTGCTTGACTGGTAGAAAAATCAGTAACGGCGCATTGGATAGCCTCAGAAGGTGTAGCTGGCATCATACAATCAGCAAATGCAGAAGTAGCGGTGATAGTTGCAGCTAAAATGGTTAATAGTTTAATTTTTTTCATTATTGTTTTCTCCATATTAATTGAGCAGTTATAAACAAGTGATAGAGTTAGTTACTTTTGCCTGAATCAGCGATTTTTCGCAATTAAGTTCATGCATCAACAGACCTGAAGTAAAACTCACTCTGTTAGGAATGTATTCTAAGTTGTTGTTGTTTTTATAACTAGTGTCATTTTTGGCACTAGACAAAATAAATTAAATAAAAATGGTGTTCCTTGTATATACTATTCTGGCTAAACTAGCATAAATTAAATCTACTACAGCTGGTTAAGTGTATTTTAATTTGTGTGAGATTTTTTAATGGTTTTTATAAAATGATAAACTCTAGAATATTTAAATTTGTTCAATGAAAATAAATTGTTCAAAAATGTTAAAATCTGACTTTAAATTTATCTATGAAAAGAAGTCAGTATGGCAGAACAATTTAAGGTAGTGATTGAGTCGGTTGATTATGAAGCTAAGGGGATTGCTCGCATCGATGGTAAGACCGTTTTTGTTGACGGTGCATTAAGTGGAGAAGAAGTGCTTATTGAAATCGTTAAACGTCGATCAAATTTTGATAAGGCGAAATTAGTTGAAATAATAACGCCAAGTGCAAAACGTGTTACGCCAGAATGTCCTAGTTATGGGGTTTGCGGTGGCTGTTCAATGCAGCATGTTAGTTTTGATGGCCAAATTGAAATTAAACAACAGGTTTTGCTTGATAATTTAAAACATTTAGCTAACGTTAGTGCCGAAGAAATTTTGCCACCACTAGCCGGAACACATTGGGGTTATCGCCATCGCTCCAGACTCTCAGCGCGCTATGTTGCCAAAAAAGGCGGGGCTTTGGTTGGTTTTCGTGAAAAAGGAGCACCATATGTAGTGGATATGAATGAGTGTAAGATTTTACCAGAGCATGTATCGGCGCTAATTCCCGCATTAAAAGCATTGGTGAGCAATTTATCAATCAAAGCGGCAGTTCCGCAGATTGAGGTTGCGGTTGGTAATCATGTAACAGTATTGGTTATGCGTAATATGGAGAGTTTGACCAG
Source organism: Burkholderiales bacterium (assembly GCA_019748155.1). Taxonomy (GTDB): domain Bacteria; phylum Pseudomonadota; class Gammaproteobacteria; order Burkholderiales; family UBA11063; genus Aquella. The sequence continues at coordinate 2,875 of JAIEPY010000083.1, forward strand.
CCAAGATGAATCCTTCGTCCGCCAATTCATTGATGACAATAGTAATGAGAGTGCACCCCTGCAATTTTGGCTGCAACCCAAAGGACCAGATACCTGTTATCCATTCTATCCAACTGAAGCACCTAAGCTTAATTATGAATTAGCTGATTTCAAAATTGATATGCCTTATTATCCTTCGGAATTCACTCAGGTAAATCCGTATATTAATCAGGCGATGGTAAATTTAGCGATGAGTCTGCTTGATCCTCAGCCAAATGAGACGATTGCAGATTTCTTTTGTGGAATAGGAAATTTTACTTTACCAATTGCACAATCTGCTCGGCAAGTGGTCGGGATTGAAGGTGCTGATCCATTAGTAAAACGTGCCAAACAGAATGCAGAATACAATGGGCTTGGTGATAAAGTTAGCTACCAAGTGGCAAATTTATTTAAAATTGATAGTGAATGGCTGGCAAAATTAGGCTCGTTTGATAAGTGGTTGATTGACCCACCGCGCGATGGTGCGTTTGAGTTGGTTAAATCAATTACTCCTGAGACTGCGCCACAGCTGATTGTCTATGTTTCATGTAATCCTGCAACACTTGCTCGTGATGCCGGTGTATTGGTTGAGACGCATGGTTATCGTTTGCTTAAAGCAGGGATAATGAATATGTTTCCACATACCTCACATGTTGAGTCAATCGCACTTTTTGCCCGGGGCTAAAGGATATACCTGTATTACACCCATTTTCATTTGAAATGCAACATGTGGTTTAGGCGATTTAATGCACTATGTCCATAATCTTACTCGTAGGTATTAAACGTACAATTCGTTTGCGATATCTTGTACTAAGATTATTTTGAATATTTCTTATCTATAGCTTCCTCAGAATGGTAGTACTACATCACTATTGTGAGCTAAAGTCTCATCAATAGTGTCATCTGACTTGCGAACGTCTATTTGAAATGCTTGTTCATTTGAATTCTTCTTAGTGCAGAATAAGCTTTCATCTATAGTCAGTGATATCCAATTTATCTTGTTTTCTTCAAGAATACGCTCACATTTATTTTTTGTCCGCTCATCTTTAACAACTATTTCCTTAATATCATAATAGTGAATACTCTCATGAATCAGTACTTCGGCTTGTTCATCTGTTGGGATATTATCTGCGTTATTAGGTAGTCTTTTCTTATAAATACCGTCTATAGTAAGACTATCTGCAAATAACCTACAAAAATCCTCGTATGTATTTCCTGTATATCCTAACACTTGATTATTGGACTCTTTTGCCGCATTTGTAACGGAGTATAAAGTTCCAGCTTTATATATGATACGTGGGTTTATTTTAAGGACGCAGAAATCATCATACCTAAATCTTTCTAAACAATTATCGAAGTAATAATTATTAACTTTTGTAACTGAACAACATATATATTCATATAATCCATCTAGACGCTTGTTATCAGTGTTAAAGTATTTGATATTTTTATCTATGAGATTTTTAATACCATATATGCCAAAGTTTTTGAAAATTGGATCAAGGTTATTCATGTTTGTAAAATGAACTAATTCAGTTACTCGTCTGGTCTTTAGTTCATCTTTAATTTGTTCAGCCCAATGATTTACATAATAACTGTCAATAAAAGCTTTAATATCTATTGGTAATTGGTGATATTTATCAGCTTTATACAACTCATTTATATCATCTTGTCTGCAAACTTGAATCACATTATAATGAATCCCTAAATTAGGACCAGTAACTAAGAAACAAACTAGCTAACTTTGATAAAATATACTACTCTAAAA
>JAIEPY010000049.1 GCA_019748155.1 Burkholderiales bacterium
ACTCCAATTTTTAGTTACAAATTATAGCTCAAAATTAAGCTTTCAAGTGGTGCATCTCACCTCAGCGGATGCAAAATTTCTTTTTCATGATAGCCTCCACATGTTAACAAGATGTTTGTGAGCTTATTAAGAAACTTTATTAATTTCATAACGTTATAATACATCAATTTAAGTGTAAAATGCAAAAAAATCGATTAAACTATCGGTTGTATTTCGCGAGGTGCTCTTGCAAAAAGGTTAACATTAGAAAAAGATATCAGATTAGAGACGAATGGCACTAAGTTAAGCTAATTTTACAACGCGCGGCTCATTCCTTCCCTCTCTATTAAGCAATGGCTTACCTACAAGTGCTTTTAACAATATTCTACACAAATCTTGGTTACTTTCATCTAAAGTCCCTCTTTATTGAAAAGACTTTATCGTTGGTAGTGTGAGCTTGAAACAAAATTCTCCTGTTTTCATATTATCCAGACCTATTGAATTTACTTGCTTTTTGTACCTGTAGACTTGGATTTAAGCATAGAGTTGAAAGATTGATAGTTGTAGTAATTGTTCCTAATCCAATATTTTTGCAGGTTGCAGTCAGGGTTTGTCCGTCCCAACCATAAGAATTAGCAGCAGAAGATATGCTCTCATTTAGTGATTCTGAGCTAAGCGAATCAATTGTATTATAGCTCACCAAACTATTGCTTTGGATTATATGAAGTAGATATAACAATCGAAAATAATCACGTTATTGTATTGTATACTAGTGCAACTAATAATTAGCAATGTTATAGCTCTAATATTTAGAAGTTAGCCATTAACAAAGAATCACTATACACTTGGTGAGTAATGTTCCGCTAATTTAATGCTCGTGAACTTAACTGTTTTTATATTTAGATTTATTTGCTTGAGCAACAAAAGATAAGACCTCCCAGAGTAAGACGCACATCCTTCATTTAGTTCATGCCACATTTACCCCTACACTTTCCGGTCGATTATTGGGCTTCCTTATCTATAGATAAGTTATCCAGAGTAGTAGCCTAATATATGGTTTCTGTTTGTCAAAACCAAAATACACCTTTTGCTTCCTTCAGATTTTACCTCACGGTAACACCCTTGCATAGGCTCGTTTTCCCATCGACAGGGCTAACAGCAAACTTGCACCACCTGTACATGTAATAGCTGGAGTGTGTTAGCCCCGGCTGTTTTAATCCTCACGCAAACTTATTCTAAAATATGAGCAAATTCACGAATTGCAGCAGATAACATTGCTAAATCCAGAACTTTGTAGCTTTGTAGCTCTTCCAAAATCGCAGCAATTTTATCCATCCGCTCCTGATTAGCTGCAATCCAGGCACGAGTGTCAGCATTAGTATTAGCAATCGCTAACTGCATTGCACCACGATATAGCTTGAACACATCAGCAAGCAATGCAGAACGAGCTAACGCCTGCCACTTATTGCCACGCGATAGCAACAGAACATTCTTACGCAACCAGTCAATTTGTAATAAACGACCAGCAGCAAAATAATTATCAGCGACCACATCATAGGCTAAATTGTTTTCCATCGCCAATAAGACAATATCCATCACTTGCGGTAAATAACCCAAACGTGATATTAATTTAGCCAATACTGCGGGCACACTGGCTGAGATATATAAACTCTCTTCGTCGCGGACTTCGGGATAATCTTCGCTCTTAATTAATTTATCAATATGTGACTCTAAAGTTTCAACATGTGTAGTGTATTTACTAATAATTGAGCTAGCACTGCTCAAATCTTTAACATAACGCAAAATCCAGCGACATAAGCGCTCAACAGCTTTTTCAACGCCAACATATAGTTTCAATTGAACTTCTGCATCAATCTTATTATCCAAGCCTTCAATCTCACTGTATAAACGTGGAGCGCCAAGTAAATTATATGCCACCCACCATGCTTTAAGAATATCAGACAGTGGCGAGCTAAATTCATCAGTAAAGCGCGATACGAATGTCATACCAGCACGATTTACCACCAGATTAGCTAATTGGTTGGCAATAATTTCTTTACGTAAGTAGTGATTGAGAATAAAATCTTTATAATTCTCTTGGAGATATTTAGGGAAATAACTAATTAATAAATCATTAAAATCAGCATCCGTTACCAAGCTAGTTTTTAAAATCTCGCGATCTAATGACATTTTAGAATAAGCTAACAAAACTGACATTTCAGGTGAAGTTAAGCCTTTATCTTCCTGCATCCGCTCATTAATCTCAGCATCAGTTGGTAAAAATTCAATCTTACGATCTAATTCACCTGATTTTTCCAATTTACGCATAAAAATCTGATGATTAGGTAAAGTATAACGTGCACGATAGCCTGCTGTACGCAATACCAAAGTTTGTAGATAGTTATCACGTAAAACTAAATGACCGACATCATCCGTCATTGATTCAAGAATCTTGTTGCGCGTTGCTACATCCATTCCAGTTGCCTGCATAATTGCGGCAAATAGAATCTTGATATTTACTTCATGATCAGAACAATCAACACCTGCTGAATTATCAATTGCATCAGTACAAATATTACCACCAGCCTGAGCAAATTCAATCCGTCCTAACTGAGTAGCACCTAAGTTACCGCCCTCACCAACAACTCGCACGCGTAATTGATTACCATTAACCCGTAATGCATCATTAGCTTTATCTTTTACTTCTTCATTTGACTGGCTCTCAGCTTTAAAATACGTACCGATACCACCATTGTAAAGTAAATCCGCTTTAGCTTTTAAAATCAAATGAATCAAGTCATTCGGTGCTAATTCATTATCTTCAATTTCCAACCAAGCTTTTACTTCCGGGGTCAATGGAATAGTTTTGCTTGAGCGCAAGTAAATACCACCACCTTGAGAAATTGTTGATTTATCATAATCTTCCCAGCTTGAACGCGGTAGATTAAACATACGTAAGCGCTCTTGATAACTAGTCTTAACATTCGGAGTAGGATCAAGAAAAATATGTTGATGATTAAATGCAGCAACTAACTTGATGTGTTCAGATAATAACATTCCATTACCAAATACGTCCCCCATCAAATCACCAATACCGATTACAGTAAAGTCCTGCGTCTGTGTGTCAATACCTAAATGACGAAAATGACGTTTTACCGCTTCCCAGGCACCTTTAGCTGTAATCCCCATTTTCTTGTGGTCATAACCAACCGAACCACCTGATGCAAATGCATCTCCCAGCCAGAATGAGTACTTTTGTGACATTTCGTTGGCAAAATCTGAAAAGGTTGCAGTACCTTTATCGGCAGCCACCACCAAATACGGATCTTCACCATCGTGACGAATGACTTGTTTTGGATGAACAACTTTCCCATTAAGCAAATTATCGGTAATATCCAATAATCCAGAAATGAATTGTTTATAGCAGCTGATACCTTCAGCCATATATGCTTCACGATCTTTAGCATCTGGTAGCTTTTTACACACAAAGCCGCCTTTAGAACCAGTAGGTACAATCACCGAATTTTTAACCATTTGTGCTTTTACTAGCCCCAATACCTCAGTACGAAAATCTTCTTTACGATCTGACCAGCGTAAACCACCACGGGCTACTTTACCACCGCGTAAATGTACTGCTTCAAAACGAATTGAATATACAAAAATTTCATATAAAGGATATGGTTTAGGCAAATTTAATACTTTAGCAGACTCAAGTTTAAATGAGATATAAGGCTTGTGTGCACCATCATCTAAAGTTTGATAATAGTTAGTCCGAAGCATTGCATTAACTACTGAAAATGCGGCTTTCAAAATTTGATCTTCGGCCAAATTTTCTACTTTGTTTAATTCTGCGTTAACTAATTGCTGAATCTCACCAGATTTTGCGGCAGAGTGATGTTCCGGACAGAATTTTGCTTCAAACAAATCAAATAAATGTCGACTAATGGTAGCGTGGTTTTTCAAACACTCACTCATATATCCTGCAGAGAAAGGCAAGCTCGTTTGTGCCATATATTTAACTACCGCACGAATTAATGAAACCTGACGCGCGGTTAAGCCAGAGTAAAGCACTAATTTATTTAACGTATCACTTTCAACTTGGCGGGTGAATGCGGCAACAATCGCTGATTTTAATTTAGAGATCAATTGCTGGTCTTTGATTTTACCAACCAGTCCATCAGGAACTTCAACTCCAAAATCACAAATATAAATTTGCTCGCCTTGTGCTACTTTAACTTTGAAAGGTTTCTCATCTAAGAGTTTAAAACCAAAATTCTCAATAATTGGCAATCCACGTGACAGACTTACGGTATCATTAAAGCGTAACAATTTGATTTGCCATAAGTTATCTGCACTAGATTCTCCATCATTAATTGCAATTGCATATTCATTATTGCTATTCAACCCTGACATCAAGTTACAATCTTCTGTAACTTCCTCTAGTGAATAACTACTAAGATACTCAGCAGATAGAGCCAATGCAAAGCGCTCATATGTTTCAGCATTTAAATTTTGTTTCAATTGCTCCAATAATTTACTCATTGTGTTTCCTTATAAAGTTTACAAAATACGGAACTGCCCACCAGATAGCTCAACATGCGCAGTCACCACTATTGATATAACCCCTTGATTTACATTTACTGTTACTGCTCAGCCTCCTATAGGCTAAGCTAAATTTATACAATCACTAAATTGTAATCCAATGGATTTAAAATTAC
>JAIEPY010000073.1 GCA_019748155.1 Burkholderiales bacterium
TTACAGGCTGGTGAAGTTACAGACAGTACTTGGTCGGTATTAAATATTCCGTTAGCAGATGAATAATCTGATTGAAATAATAATTACTGTGAGTTGTTGCGATCTTTGTTAAACTTATAAGCCGTTTGGTATGCTCATTTTTGAATGAATTATCTGGAATTAATACTAAATTATTCCTAGCAGTAAGCAGTTGTAAATAATCAGACTTGGTTTTGCTTCAGATTATATTGTTATATTTAAGAAAAATATATATAGTGCTTCTGAAAGCGGTGAGCTGCTTAATTACTAGGTAAGGTTAAATTGTTATTCAGGAAATTGTTTTGTTGAGGATAATATTCGTTATAAACCTCATCATGATCTTAATGCAGAAATGATTGCTCATGGCAGGTAATTTACTAGCTAAGTTCTGAGCTTCTGTGAGTTGATAAATGGTGGTATAATGGCACTCTCAAGAGAGTTGTTCAGGAATTTATATGTTTAATCCAAGTGTCAATGATGTGCGAAATTTCTTTTTTACGAGCTATGAAAAAGGAGTTGGACATGCTGTTTTAACCGATTTAGAGAAAATCGCGTATAGTGTTATTTTAGAGCATCCTGAATATCATAAGGTCTTAAATAACCGAGAGAAATATTTTACTTATAGCTGGCTACCTGAGGCTGGAGAGACTAATCCTTTTTTGCATCTTAGTATGCACTTGTCAATTTTGGAACAGTTATCAATCAATCAACCATTTGGATTGAAAGAATTATATTTAGAATTATGCATTAAATATGGAAACGAGCATGAAGCTCAGCATCAGGTAATTGATTGTTTGGGTGAAATGATTTGGCAGTCACAACATAATAATATGCAGCCAGATCCACAAGTATACTTGCAATGTTTACGTGGAAAATTAGGTAAGGAATAATAGATGGAAAAATTAAATCATAAATTAATTAGTGGTAAAGCATTATCACAGGAAATTTTAGATGATATCAGCGAACGAGTAGAAGAAATTCAGCTGAATCAGATGCGTCAGCCATGTTTGGCGGTAATCTTGGTCGGTAATGACCCTGCATCGCAAGTTTATGTCAAAAATAAAAAGAATGCTTGTGTTAAAGTTGGAATTAAATCGCTGGAGTACGTTTTGCCAGCAGAAACAACCCAAGAAGAACTGTTAGCTTTAATCAATCAGCTAAACCATGATTATACGGTTGATGGTTTGTTGGTACAGTTACCGTTACCTGCTCATCTGGATAGTAAACTTGTGATTGATACAATTTTACCCAATAAAGATGTGGATGGCTTTCATCGCTATAACATGGGCTCTCTGGCGCTTCGTGACCCCAATATCAGTCCGTGTACACCACACGGTGTGATGTATATGCTTGATAGTCTAAAAGTTAATTATCATGGTAAACAAGCGGTTATTCTGGGAACTTCGAATATTGTTGGGCGTCCAATGGCGCTAGAGCTGATGAATCGTGGTGCAACGGTTACGATGTGTAATAGTAAAACCCGCAATGTTGCCGAGCTAATCGCTACCGCAGATATCTTGGTTGCCGCAATTGGCAAGCCGGGTTTTGTTAAAGGCGAGTGGCTTAAAGAAGGCGCAATTGCCATAGATGTTGGAATTAATCGTCTGGATGATGGTAAATTATGTGGCGATATTGATTTTGATGCCGCATTAAGCAAAGTTAAGTATATTACTCCAGTACCAGGTGGCGTGGGTCCGATGACCATTGCCATGTTACTGCGCAATACTTTGCGCTGTTATGCTTTAAATAGTATTAAAGAAAGTTAATTTATGACTAAAAAATTACCGTTACCGGTGGATATTATTGCGCTGTTGCTCAAGCATAAGCGTTTATCAGTGCACGAATTGCAATATCATTTAGCAGTTGCCAAAGCTGAAGAAGCTGATTTTAAGAAACTGCTTAAAAAGATGGCAAGCCAGAAAGAACTAAAAATTGCGGAAGATAATGTAGTTAGCCTAACTAAATCCGCTCGCTTATGCCGTTATCAAGCTAGTAAAGAGGGGCGTGGTGGTATTGCGCTTGATCTAAAAACCAAAGAGCTAATTGTAATTCATCCAGGCTCTGATAATTTTGCGATTGATGGTGATGAAGTTGCCGTGATGGACGATGGGCTTGACAAAACTGGTAAAATCCAAGGTTTTGTGCGTGAAGTTATTCAACACAAAATTAAAAATATTGTTGGACATGTAGAACAATACAAAGACAAATATTATTTAGTTAGTGATAATGTTAAGCTTGGTAATTATCCGGTAATCATTGATGGTATTCACCAGACAGTTGAAACTGATGAAATCTATAATGCCGTTGTTAGTGAATATCCAACTGCAGAACATGCTTATTTTAAAGTTAAATTAGTTAATTCAATTGGTAAAATTGGTGATGATGCGGTTTTTGTTAACCGGGTTTTGATTGAAGCTAATGTAGCACTTGAGTTTAGCGAAGAAACTGAGAAATATGTCGACAAGCTTCCGGAAAAACTCTTTGAAACTGAAATGGTTGGGCGTGAAGATTTGCGTAAGCTGGCATTTGTAACGATTGATGGTGAAGATGCGCGAGATTTTGATGATGCGGTGTATTGTGAAACCAACCCTGATGGTAGCTTTACTTTATCGGTTGCAATTGCTGATGTAGCACATTATGTTAAACATGGCTCACATTTGGATGACGATGCATTTGGACGTGGAACTTCTATCTATTTCCCGCGACGAGTAGTGCCAATGTTACCGGAAAAGCTATCGAATGGACTTTGTTCATTAAATCCTAATGTGGATCGTTTGGTAATGGTCTGTCATATGGAAGTTTCTCCTGATGGGCAGATTACGGACTATGGCGTGGACAATGCGATTATTCATTCACACTACCGTTTAACCTATAATCAGGTACAAACTTGGTTAGATAATAAAGCACCGCTTCCTGAGGATATTAAAGCTAACATTACGTCATTAAATGCGGTGTATCATGCCTTGTCTCGCGCGCGTAAGAAACGCGGTGCAATTGATTTTGAAGGTAGTGAGCCTTATTTTGAATTTGATGATAAGGGTAATGTCAATGCTTTGAAACCGCGTGATCGGATGGATTCGCATAAGCTAATTGAAGAATGCATGTTGGCAGCGAATGTGTCAGTAGCTGATTTTTTAAATAAAAGTAATCATGCTACACTTTATCGTAATCATGATCGCCCGAGTGAGAAGAAATTTAGTGCCTTAAAATCCTATCTTGACTCAATTGCAGTGACGTTTGATGTTACGCAAGAAAATGTGCGTCCAAAAGACTATCAAAATTTGGTAGAGCGAATTAAAGATAAACCAAATAATCACATTATTCAGCAAACTATTTTACGCTCGATGCAATTAGCTGAATATTCACCAAAAAACATTGGACATTTTGGTTTGGCATATGAACGTTATTTACATTTTACCTCACCAATTCGCCGTTACCCAGATTTATTAGTGCATCGTGCTTGTAAAGCCGTAATTCACCAAAAAACCTATGGTTACATTCATTCTATCGAAATGATGGGCGAACAAACTTCTTTCTGCGAACGTCGTGCGGAAGAGCTGGAGCGTAAGGTTGATTCGTATTACAAGTGTAAATATGCGCAAACTCATGTTGGTAATCAGTATCATGGAATTGTTACTAGCGTTGTTAATTTTGGCTTATTTGTCAGCATTCCTGAGCTTTTAATTGACGGTTTGATTCATGTGACTGAGCTTGGTGGTGATTATTATGTTTTTGATGAAAAACGTCACTCACTAATGGGTAAGAATAGTGGTTTTAAATATGTCGCAGGTCAGGAACTGGATGTGATTATTGCCAATGTTGATATGGAGCGCTTGTTTATTGATCTTGAGTTGGTTGAACTAGTCGAGTAGAAAAAGTCTCTCGAATTTAAGTAAGGCTCCTAAAGATTAGGAGCCTTACTTTTTAACAATAACATTTCATCTAATAATTCAAGGTGGATAAAATTTAATCCTTGCTACTAGATTAGAAATTATACTGTACCCCACCGGTTACTGCATTTATAGTTCCAGTAGTTGTGTTGCTAAATGGAATGTAGGCAGTATCTTCTACGCGTAAGTCAATGTATTTACTAAAGCTAAATGAAACGCCAAGCCCAAGCAAGCCAAGGCCATAATTAGAATTAATACTATTATTACACAAGATACAGTTTGAGGCGTAATTTATAGTGCCACTCCACCCGTTCATACCAAAACCGACCCCTGCACGTCCATAGAGCGAAAAGATATCTGATAATGGTAGAGTCCCTTTAGCTGCAACGTCAAAAATATTTGTTGTTGTAGTAACGCCGTATTCAGAACCAGCAAACAGATTGTATCCGCCCTCTAGTGCAAAATAAGGATTGAAGTTATAACCTGCATTAATATTTCCTGTCCATTCTCCGGTTGGCATGTTGTAAAGTTTAGCGATACCAGTATTCAGATTAATATAAATTGGTAAGGCTTGATTTGCCGCAGCACTATCCGTAGTTGATTCAGCAAAAACCGAAGCTACAGTTGCGGATAATAATAAACTTAGTAGTATTTTCATGTTTAGTGCCTTTAGAATTAAATAATAATATGGTATATTTTATCATTATGCACAATAAATTACTTTGCATTGTTTTAAATTGCACCAGCTTAATTCCTTAAAACCCATTGTTGTTACTTATCAAATTAAATAGTAAGTTGATTTCAATGAATATTGTCAGTTCTTATCTAAGGAAGCTATACCCATCTTTATATAACAACAGATAAAACATAGGCTATATCAGTTGCCTATGCTTTTTTAATTGCCTTTTAA
>JAIEPY010000005.1 GCA_019748155.1 Burkholderiales bacterium
ATTTGGGTTTAAAAGTCCAAATGAGATGGTAGCTCAAGAGATTGCCTCTTGGTGCACCTGATTTCTGCGGATGCATTGACGCATGGATGCAAGACTTGCATAATGTTCACTGCCACATAGGCAGCTTAGAAATTGGCGATTCCATAACTTGTTTCCAATATTCAGTTCACTGCCACATAGGCAGCTTAGAAAGCTAAGATTAAACAACGCACCATTGCATACAAGTTCACTGCCACATAGGCAGCTTAGAAAACAACAGCTTTCCAGTTGAATAACTACGCATTGTTCACTGCCACATAGGCAGCTTAGAAAACACAAAAGTTTAAGGAATAATAAAAAATGACGTTCACTGCCACATAGGCAGCTTAGAAAGAACTACCAGTGTGGTTTGAAATCTCATTAATGTTCACTGCCACATAGGCAGCTTAGAAATTGCTGATTATTCAGTAATTCACAAGTTATCAGTTCACTGCCACATAGGCAGCTTAGAAATCCCGTAGGATTATCGGATACCCAGCCGCATTGTTCACTGCCACATAGGCAGCTTAGAAACCACTCGTACGCAATTGAATGATTATCGCGAAGTTCACTGCCACATAGGCAGCTTAGAAATTTACAGTACGATACCCATAATAAAAACGGCAGTTAGCTCTGCTGACCGCCGCTTTTAGGATTATAATTTAGTGTTCATATCAATTTAGCTTGGTCTATAGGGGGCTGAGTAGTAACCATATCGAATAACGATTTAATAAATAAAAGCCTGATAAAAACTATGAATTTTACTCAATCACAATTCACTCGTGCGGCGCGCCTAAGTCTTGCAATGATAATAAGTTTTGTATATGTTGCTTATATCGGCATGTCAGATGGAATCTGGGTAGTGATGACATGCGCCATTATTCTTTTTGATAACCCAACCCTTGGTGGAACAATTAACAAAAGCCATTTACGGTTTTGGGGAACTTTTTTTGCTGCAGGCTTCTCGTTAATATTTATTATCGGTTTTGCCAACAATGTAATTATCAATCTATGTGGAATTGTGATCGGCACTTTTCTTGCAGCTTACTGGTATATGGACTCAGCGCAGGGATATATTGGTGGACTTATATCATGGACATTACCGATAATTTTACTTAATAATAACGATATCAAAAGCGCATTTTTAAGGTTAATAAATATCATTATTGGAATCATTATTTCATATATAATGCTAAGATTTTTTTACCCAGAATATGCGCGGGACAATATGTTGAAATCAATGCAAAACACGCTCATTGAGCTAAAAGCTTTATTATTATCAATTAGCGATCCACAACTTAATGTAGAACAAATTCAAGATTTATATCTAAACCATGAATCAAAAATCTTAATTGAAATCAATCGCTTTGTCCGCTGGCAAACTGAAGCACGTTGGGAAACTAAAAAAGCTCCGGAATACGCAGATGCCGCAGTTATTGCATACCTTCACATCAGACGATTATATCGTTTATTAAGCGTAGTAATTTTTCATTTCAACTGCAATGAAATTCGTCATGATTTGAAAATTCAGCCTCGTTTTACGCAGATTAAGCGTCAACTAGAAGAAATGATTGATGCATTAGAACAAAATCAAAAGCGCTACTATATCCCTGAAATATTTAATCAAAATAATAAAGATATAACCTCGGAACTATCAAATCACGATGAATATAAACATTATCAAAATCTATCAATACAAACTATTACTGATATTATTCAAATTGAAATTGACGTTATCACCACGAATCTAATTAAATTATTTAACAGTCGTCAGACACATAACTACTATTAATGTTGAGTCCGAATATATACATAAGCACTTGAACCAATGCTCAATGGGAAATGCACATCATCGTAATCAGTAATTCTGATCTGTAACGGTAAGCGTTGCGGTAACATAACCCAATTATTTTCATTTTCAGTAACGGTTTGCATTTGACTTTTAGAATTCGTAATCTGCCGATTAGCAGACCAGGTTTTTCCAACTACTACGCCGTGATATACCTTACTCCACAGATACATTCTTGGGAAAATATAAACCTTGTCACCAGAATGAACATGACGTAAGTCAATTTCATTAAAATTAGCCTGTATATATAAACTATTGGTATCAATAAATGAGAATAGCGGTTGGTGCTGAATTATTGGAGTACCTAATGACAAGTACAAATTATCAACAATACCATCAGAAAAAGCTTTCACCTCAGTCAAATCCAGGTTAATTTTGGCTAAATTCATTGCTGCTCTTAGAGCTAACACTTTTTGACGTTGTTGTTTAATTTGACTATCATCAATCGCTAATTGATTACGTAGTGCTTTGACCGAGTTAGCCAACGCTCGACGATCATAATTCAATTTTTCAACATCCAGCTTTGGGACCGCTTTAACCACTAACTGATTGCTTTTTAGACTATATTCATAATTGGCTTTATCATAGTTTTCTTGCATTTCATGTAATAAGTCGCGATTTTTCTGAGTCTGTTTTTGTATCACTTCAATATTGGCTTCTGCTTCCAAATATAACGCCCGAGCCTGATTATAGCTTTGCTCATAGGGAGCAGCATAAACTTTAAATAACGGAGCCCCCTTTTTTACTGCCTGACCATTTTTTACATAAATATCAGTAATAAAACCAGAAACATCTGCTGCTACCGGGGTAATATTTGCAACTACAAACGCATTATTTGTAAAAGGGAAAATATAAGAGAAAAAGTAAATTACACCCGTAATGAGAATTAGTGCAAAAACCAAAAATGGAAAATTATTCAACCGTTTAATCACATGAAAATTCATTCTATCTCAATATCAAATATTATATATACTCATTATTATACGTTACAAATCGACGTGTTGCCCAAACTCTACTTAAAAGTCTAATCCTGAGTTATGAGAGCGCCTCACTAATATTCAGTATATCTTTGTCGAGTTTACTTTTCTGAATCGTCCCTTTTGGTTCACCAAGCTGAATACTCTGCGACATTTTACTGACAAGTGCTTCTTTAGTCCACAGACTAATTAATGGATCTATTTTCATGGAAAAGATTATACACTACCATGGTACAATAACTATAAGTTATTTAATTAATCTCTTTGGGTTTAATTAGCCGGCTGGCAGCATGAATTCACCAAACTCAGAGGTTTTGTTGGTTCTGGCTTACAATCCCATTTCGAATTACGTCTTAACCACAGATTCCAACGCTGTTACTTTCTTGCTAAGTTGTGCAACTTGTGCTTTGAGTTAATGAAGCACAAGATAACGATTCGGCTTAACTTTGCTATAATTACGCCTGCTTATTTACCTGGGAACAAAATGTTAAAAATTAATTCAGATCACAAGTTATTCCTGGTCGTTATTGCGTTATTTGCCGCATTACCACCCTTTGCAATAGACACCTATTCACCCGCGTTAACGAATATCACGAGCTATTTTAAGGTCTCAGCAACATTAGGGATTTCAACATTCACCAGTTATTTTATCGGTTTTGCAATTGGAATTATTACCTGGGGTCCGTTATCTGATGTCTATGGTCGCCGAAAAATTTTAAGGATCGGCGCAACTCTTTACCTAATCAGCTCCTTGTTATGTCCACTCAGCCAAACCTTTCAGCAATTAATTATCGCCAGAAGTGGGCAAGGCTTTGGCGATGCGGCCTGCGTTACGATTGCCTTTGCGACCATTCGCGATTGTTATTCTGGACAAAAACTATTGCATACCCTCTCCAGCTTGGGGAGTATTATGGTATTAGCTCCGATTGTGGCGCCAATTATTGGGGTAATGATAATTTCTAGTACCCACAACTGGAAAGACATCTTTCATTTTTTAAGTCTTTATGGAGTGGTATTATTAATTTTAGTTAATTTCATCCCTGAAACAATTAATCCTGAGCTGAAAATTCGCAGTATAAAAACTGCATTTATGCAGTATAAAACCCATTTATTTAATCTGAATTTTTTATTATTTTCTGGCATATCCTGTCTAACTTTTAGTGCGATGTTTAGTTATATTGGTAGCTCTGCGGTAATTTATTTTAAAATTTATAATACAACTAGCTTTGAATATGCGCTCTTTTTTGCTGGAAATGGAGTATCAATCCTCTGTGCGAATTTATTATTAAAAAAAGTAACCTACAAACTAAAGATTATAAATATCCAAACCATCACTTTGCTAATGAGCCTGTGTGTATTAACCATTGCGGTAGGCCTAGCTCACTTTATGACTTTGGGTGTCGCTTCATTTTTTGCGCTAACTTTTGTTAGCTCATTTTTCATGTCGCTGCTCTCGAATGCTTCAGGCATGAATGCGCTAAATCAAGTTCATCATGCTTTTGGAGGTGCCGTTTCGTTACAAAATGGGAGCAAGTTTTTATTAGCAGGATTTGCCAATTCATTAATGGAAAACTATATTTACCAGGTCTTAGGGGTTAAATTATTTGAGCAACAACTGGGATGTATTTTGCTGGCTGGCGGATTATTCTGCATCTATTTGCTCGTAAATGCTGCGCATAAGACGGCCAGTACTGAGAAGTAGTCACCTGCGATGCGATAGCATACTTCCATTTTAATACGTGAGTCCTGACTTTTTTTATGTATGACATGTATGAAAGGTTACTACTCAGCCCCCTAGTAAAAGCTAGCGTTTTGGTTGAGTAGTATGCTAAAATTTCCCCAGAGTAAATAATTTTTTTAGGCTTATGATTACAACAGACTTCCAATACAAAACATTAGCAGCAGCTAATAAAAAGATAATAAAAAGATCATTGATTTACAAGATAAGTTGAGCAAACAACTAAAAATCAATGAGGGTTTGGTATTGGAAAACC
>JAIEPY010000043.1 GCA_019748155.1 Burkholderiales bacterium
CCCCAGAATCCATCTTCACAACTACTTCAATTTTTGGTTGTGGCGCAGCAGTAGAGGCTACTTTAAATTTAGCACTTTTTGTTTCCGTAGTTCCCGCATAAAAATTATAAGCAGCTTCTAAATTAACCTCAGTTTGCATTAGCTCATCTCTGGTCGGACCGTAACTTACTATGTATTGACAGGAACTATTTCCTGCAATCTCTGCATTATCTAGAGGACATTTAGCTGCATTTATAGGAGTAAGTTTTAGTCCATTAATTGTAGATGAGTTTAGACTTACATTTACGTTTTTAGCTGATAGACCTTCGTCTAGAGCAAGGGTGTTTTCTAATTCCCAGATTCTTGATTCAACTTTAGCATCATTGTTGGTAATTGAAAGATCAACATTACCCGTAGTGGCGCTCCATGTTAAATTACCAGATCTAGCGATGCTTGCCGAATATGTCAAACCATGAGCACTTACCAAGGCATGCGACTGTCCGTTTTGGTCGGTATATTTACCATTAAGCACTAAGTTAATTGAGTTACTTAACTGAGCTGCCGTTGGTTTATATTTTACACTTAAATTACAACTTTCATTTGCTGCCAATGTTGTACCAGTTAAATTACAACCATTGCTAGCTGCTTTCTCCAGCGTTAGTCCACTATTGCCTGCAGCTGTAAGATAGTAGCTTACACCCTCCAATGTCCGATTACCAATGTTCTTAACGCTTACAAGTGCTTCTCGCGTTTTACCACCAACTATTGCATTAGCTAAATTATTACTTGACTCCGTGAATGTCACACCAGCATTTGCAGCTGCTAGCTTATAGCTGACATTAGTCTGCGCAGTATTATCGGTTGTGCCATCTTTATAGGCAACTTTAACTGAACCTTGCCCATTGCTGGTGTTTACTACACTAACTTTAACCCTACATGTATCATTAGCGGCAAGATTTGTGCCACACGCATTAGCTGATGCAGTTACGACTCTCAGACCAGATGCCGCTTCAACACTTGCTACGATACTAGTAGCTTTAATATTTCCACTGTTAAATACCGTTATCTCACCGCTAGTTGCCGGATCATCAATACTTGTACCATGACTTAATAAGAGGTGTGCGCCTTTAGCAACTTCTACATTAGTATTTGCTTCCTGAACGGTCATCGTTTTACCAGCTTTAATCCCTTCCAAGCGAGTAGATACTACCGCACTAGTGCCCGCAGCGACCTTACCACTTAGCTGGTAGGTACAGCTGCTGCCTTTTTGATAACCATCAGTATTACAGATTAAACTTCCGTTACTAGCTTTAATATCCTCATAATCATCACCCAAGATCACCGGAATTGATAAACTATAGTTACCATCTTCGGTTATGACCCGGTCAACATCGTTAAGCATCACGATTCCGCCATTATTCGCATTAAGATCGTCGCTAATCCGAATTAATTGTACTAAGGTTGTACTTACACCAAACTTATCTTTTAGATTTACTTCCAGCTTAACACCTGCGCTTTGTGAAGTATGAGGAGTTAATTGAATCGAACAGCGGCCATTGGCTGATACCGTGCTACATGCCTGAGAAGCTACACTTACCAGTGTGCTATCTTTACCAGTATCTAAATCAATCACCCGTAATGAATTCAGGGTATATTTGTCTTTACTATAGTTAGTTAATTGTAATAAATAAGATGTGGCTGAGCTATTGCTCGCGGGTAATACTCCAAGCTGATCCAAACGAACCGGGTTTTCCAGAGTCAGTGCTTCCTCAGTAGTTGGAACTCTTTCTATACTACTACCACCATTACCACCACTATTACTACACCCATTTAGAAGAAACAATGCCATACTTAAAACTTTTAATTTATCATTTCTTACCATAGTTATGTCCTTTAAGTTATTTAGTAACTTTTACACTCTTGCGATAAATCCGCGTGTTTGGCATTGAAGTACTATCTTTAATCTCAACATCAACTGAATAAGCGCCAGCTAGCGCTGTCTTTAGAATGCTCAAATCAAGACTACAATCTTTAGCTCCAGTAGAAATAGAGCATGTGCTCTTACTAATAAGGTTAGCGCCAGATGCAGAGATTAACAATGGGTACTTCACGTCTACGCCTGACACCACATTAGTAAATGCGACTTTTATTCTCGCTGTTGCGACAGAAGAAGACTGGCTATCATCACCAAGCCAGGTAGCTGTACACCCAGAAATTTGCCCGACAGTAAAAAAAGGATCTTTAAAACTTTTATCTCTCCGGGATTTATTAGCTTGTTCAAGTGAATTGGGGAGTATATTTAAATCTCCGCCATCAGTTTTAAACAGTTCCTCATTTATGATGAGTGCTTGAGTGCTGTAGATGCTTAACCCTAGGATTAAGCTACAAATAATTTTTTTATAAATTTTCATAAACGCTTTCTATTCACACATTTTCATTCTGCGTAACTTAACACTATCCCTGAATTAAACCGCAAATAAATCTGCAAAAAAGAGCGTTTATTAATAAGTGGTTAAAATAACTTACCAAATATCAACAAACGCTCTAAAAGATTCAAATTAATTCATAAATTTTAAATAAACATAAGCTACGAAACAGCCAATTACCACTTAGGGAACTGAGGAATCGAGTCTTCCTTGATACCAATACTATCAACACCGTTGATTTTTTTAATAGTCCAAGTGTTAGCAAAATCAAAACCTTTATCGACAAGGGACGATTCCTGTTCTACTGCAGTATTACCAATTAATGGTAATACAAATGTCGGATTAACTGCGTTAATATATGTCGCAGTAGCCGGTCGCGCATAGTAAACATTGTCACTATTGAAATAATTAGTTAGAGTGGTTGCTGTTAACGGGCTAATATAATTCGCAGTAGTCGCACCATTGTAATATGCGATGGTAGTCATATCAACAACTTTACTTACCCCCGCTCTTGTTAGAGCAGAACCGATCCCTGAGATACGTCTCGAGGCAACTCTGGGATCAACTAAAGTTGATATTGTCCCTCTTACTATTACATCTGACATCTTATCACTATCCGCTTCCCAAGAGAGGAAGCCAACTATACCACCAACTACGGTTGCATTGCCTCCAATAATATCAACTGTTGCATCAATATTTGACATTTTTATCCCTCTACTTGCAGGAAAAATACCACCAATTTGAGATCCATCTTTGTCTACTGTAATTTTAGTATTAGCAATAATATTCTCAGCTATGTATGAGTTACTGTCATATAAAGAACCAGCTAATCCTCCAGTACGCTCCTTCGATTTTAACTCAGATGTTATGCGAATATTTTTCCACTTTATCGAACCTTTGGCATAGCCAATTAATCCTCCAACCCAATTTGAAGCCGAAACATTAGAAATAACTGTTACTGACTCGATAAGTAAATCAATGTTAGTGGATATATTATTAGCAAATTCACCAATTACTCCTCCAGTGTTGTTAATAGCACTAACTTTTGAATTAAAATTACTATTTAGTATACGTATATTTGAACCCTTGATGCTACCTACCAGTAACCCTACAGAATCTGTCTCATTAGAAGTAACGACCCCCTCTAAATTTAAATCTCTAATTGTAACATTGTTACTAAACAATCTAAACATCCCCGTAGCTTTTTTAGTTTTATTATCTATACTTAAGCCAGTAATTTTATACCCTTGACCTTCAACTGTTGCATTTTTTAGCTCGTCAACAGGAATCCACTCTTTAATCAAATTAATGTCATTTCCCAAAGCAAATACTTTTCCGGATGTATCACCTTGAATTTCTGTTGCTAGCTCTAATTCATTGTGGATAACTATAACCGTTGAGCCAACTTCATAACCTGAGATGATTGCATTGCTATCACCAAGAGCATTAGCACTTGTTTTGAATGTCACCAACAGCTTTTTACCCGCAATAAACATATTTTTAGGTAATGATATTTTGCTAGTACAACTATCTCTAGCTTGATCTGCTATCGTACACCCTGTAAGCCGAACTCCCGCGATTTGCTGTGTCAGTGTTGGTGTAACTGTTATCGGATATGATTGACTATCAGCAACTTTTGCTACCTGAGACTTCACTTCAAACTCATAAGCACTCTCAGTAGATGATGTTGCATCTATCGTATGTATGACGCTCGTCCACAAGCGCTTAAAGCTCACATGTTTAGGTTCACTTTGTCCATGGTATACAGTACCACCATATTTGTAGCTATATGGTAAATCAAGCTTCAAAATAGCAGTATTTAGTTTTCCATTTACCAAGTTTGGTATATTAAATAGCTCAAAATCAGGAACATCCACATTCACGACACAATCAGTACCAATTTTAAAAGCAGAGGTTTTTATTCCTATTGGACAGGTTGTATTTTTTAACGCAGCACCATTTGCTAAGTTACCAACATCAATATTAAACTGATCAGCATCTGCATCACCATCATTTTTAAAGGTATACTGCAACCCTATAAATTTATTACTGTAGGCAGTAAATTCCCATGGTACTGTTTGCGTACCAGACCCGATAACCATAGCACCTCCAGTTGGATTCATCTTTACCTGTACTTCAATTCTTGGTTGTAGCCTAGAAGTAGCGGCTACTGTAAATTTAGCAATGTTTGTTTCCTGAGTTCCCGCATAAAAATTATAAGCAGCTTTTAAACCAACCTCAGTTTGATTTAGCACCAATCCGACCGCACCGTAGCTTACTTTGTATTGACAGAAACTATTTCCTGCTATGATTGCATTAATTAGAGGACAATTAGCTGAATCTATAGGAGTAAGATTTAGTCCATTAATTGTAGATGAGTTTAGACTTACATTTACGTTTTTAGCTGATAGACCTTCGTCTGGAGCAAGGGTGTTTTTTAATTCCCAGATTGTTGATTCAATGTCCCCACCATTGTTGGTAATTGAAAGATCAACTTTACCCTTAGTGGCGCTCCATGTTAAATTACCAGATCTAGCGATGCTTGCCGAATATGTCAAACCATGAGCACTTACCAAGGCA
>JAIEPY010000112.1 GCA_019748155.1 Burkholderiales bacterium
ATAGGCTCGTTATTCCCATCGACAGGGCTAACAGCGGACTTGCACCGCCTAGATGCGCGCCATGTCTGGCGCACTATAGAGTTCGCCGATTACGCCGATTGGAACGGGGGTATTGTTTGGATCCAGAACATAGACTTTTATATTCGATAAGGCTTTACCAATATTAGTGTTTGAATCTCCACTGCTGTATTTATGCAATGTTGCACATACTGTACTTTCCGTTGGTCCGTACTGATTTATATATTTAATATTTGAACTACGCTTACCATTATATGCTTCACCTCCGCTAATAAGAGTAGATAGTTTAGTGACAGATAAATCATAATTAGATAATTCAGCCATAACCGCAGAAGGTAGAACTAATAAGCTTACTTCTTTGTTTATCACATAGTCATATAATTCATCTAAATTACGACTTATTCTATTTGATAATAAATATAAGATGTTACCACCTATTAATGCAGGATATATTTCCGCATTTACGGCATCAAACGTATAATTAATATAGCTTGCCATTATATCGCATGGCTTAATATACTGTTGTTTGTATAATAAGAAATTTACTACCCCAGCATGTTCAATCATCACGCCCTTGGGCTTCCCGGTTGTTCCGCTGGTATAAATCACATATGCAAGATGATTCGCTTGGGTATTCGTTAGTGGGTTGCTCTCCGGCTCATTCTGGTAACTTGAATAGTCCGCTATATCTAATAATTTAACACTGCTATTAATACCATCACTACTTGCCGTGGTTAGATCTAGCTTATTTACTATCTCATTCAGCTTAGTTTGATGTTGGGTTTGGGTGAGTATCAGTTGGGCATGAGTATCCGCCAAGATATATGAGATCCTATCATCAGGGTACTCTGGATCCAATGGTACATACGCCGCTCCGGCTTTGAGTGTTGCCAGGATTGCTATTATCATTTCCAGACTTCTATCTAGACACAGTGCAACTAAGGTATCTGGCTGCAACTCATGCTTAGTTTGTTCCGTGTAGCTGTTGCGGATTTTATGCGCTAACTGATTTGCCCGTTGGTTTAGTTCGCGGTAAGTGAGGCTCTGCTCCTCAAACACTACAGCGGTATTGTTTGGAGTTCTTTGCACCTGTTCTTCAAACAGCTGGTGAATGGTTTTATCTTTAGGATAGTCTTTATCCGTATTATTCCAGTCGTAGACTATTCTTTGGTATTCGTCTATGCTAAGCAACGGTAGTTTAGCTAATGCTAATTGATGATTTTGCTCTTGAGTAAGATTTATAATTAATTGTTGATAATGCTTACAAAATTGTACAATAAACTCTTTACTGAATAATTGTTTATCATAACGGCAACGGAACTCAAGACTATCTGATATTTCTTGATACTCTAAGAGCAATTCACTACCTGCAATATCTATATTGTAACATTGCTTGGGAGTAAGCTCACAATCAGAAAAATTAAGCTTGCTATCTTTTAAATTGGTTTGGGCAAAAGCTAGGTTTAATTCCCTAATCGCTGAATTAGCTATTATTTCCGCAGTTGGTAAATAACTATAACTATGCTTATCATCTAATTTATAGCTTTTCATCTGCTCATTAGTTTTAGCCATTAGCTTAATTATATTATCTTCCAAATCTAGATTAAAGGGTAAAATTAATGTGTTGATTTGACCACCGCAAGATAGGTTTTTAGCTTCCTTAATTCCTAGCGGATAAGCAACGTGAATATTTTGAGCATTGCTATAACGAGATACGAGATACGCATAGCAGCTAATTAAGTAACGAAATAAGTTACTATCAACGATAGATAAGCTATCTTTAACTAAACTAGAATCAAGTTTAAAGCGATATTCTCCTGTGCCAGCTTGATTGGTTTTTTGATACGCTAGCTCTACTCTAGTTTCACAAGCTTGTAATGCCTGTTGCCAAAACTGTTTAGCTCCATTATTACGAATGTATTCAAGTTTTGCCACCAACTCTTGTTGTAATGCTGAAATCTTATCGGCTTGCGTCTCTAAAGCATCAAAGATGCTATCATTATTCGCATAATTACTCGAAATTAAAGCAATTAACTCCTCAAAAGAATTTCCGTCAATTAGCGCATGATGAAAAACTAAAATTAAATCATAATCATTCTCGGCTAATTTGAATAAGCCAAATCTATATAATGCTCCAGTTTCCAGATTAAATGGCTTCTCAATAAAATCTTGTTCATTTTGATTATTCTCAAATATTTCCAGCTCACAAACGCTAGAATTGTATCGCCAATAAAGCTCATCATCTTCTTCAAACAAATGACTGTTTAGCAATATATGCTTACTGACTAATGAATATAAAACCTCTTTTAGCCGCAAAACATCTAAATCACCAACAATATGTTGATCAAAAACTATATTGTAATCATTTCGTTGTGGATTTAATTGATATTCAGTCCAGAATAATCTTGTATATGGCGATGCCTTAATTTTCATTAATTGACCCTTAAAGAATAAATGCGAGATGCTTAAACAATACTGAAACAGACTCGAGATATTTGTTTCAGTGTTTGCTTAATAAATAACCTAATTTCTCTTACTACTAACTAACAAGTAGATTAATTAGCATCTTTGTTTTGTTCCATAATATCACTATATTGCGAAGTTATCATCGATTTAACCACCTATAAAAATTTAGCTTTTACAAAATTAACCTATTAAAACTAAAATGCACAATATTTTTGTACATCATATTATTTTCATAATTTTAACCTACTTAGCACCGCTTGAAAACCCTGAAAACATTTAGCCACAATACTTTCAGGGTGTAGTGGACACTGGTGGGGATGGTTCACTTAAGTTGAAATCTGGAATTAGTTTATGAAGCGCTCGCCGATGTAATTGAAGCTTGATACATAACTGATAACTGTTATTCTATTTTGTCTATTTTAGTCTATTTGCTTATACGTTATAGTAGAGAGCTAGATAATTATTAGAGTTCATACTGCTTATTACCCCATGATTAAATTCACCAGTAAAGATTTGGCGGGTATATTTTTCCGGGTTTTCAAACTCTGATAATTAGGTTATAATCTTATACAAAACTAATATTATTTTTAAATAAGCGGAGCGCAAATGAAATTAAACCCTTTACAAATAGTCAACCTAATTGACATACATAACGAATTAGTTAATGACTCGCTAAGCAGCCACTTTAGTCACAGCGTCTATGACCTAATTTCACATTTACTGTATAGTTCAGGATATTCTACTTTTCAACCAGATACATTACTAAATGACTACTACGCTATGTATGATACTAATTAAGATGAAGATTTTATTAAATACCTTTCATTATTTACTAATAGTAGCGAAGCGGATTTAAACAGCAAATTTTCACTCGTTAACATGGACGCTGATTTGATTAGCCAGGCATTATTTGCCGCTAAGCAGACAAAATTTCCAGAAATCATCAGTGCAGATGGTGAAGGTGTAGAAATCATCATTAAGAAAGACAAGGTATTACCTAACCTACTAAAACTAAACATCATCCAGCCTAAAAATGAAACTACTAATTTATATTATAATGCGTAAGTAGCGTTATTTAAGTATAATCTATAGCTCAACCCAAAAATACTTTAGAGAAGGAAGCTGAATGATTACAAATACCCCGACGATTATTACTTTTGTAATTTACCTATTTGCGATGATGGCAATTGGCTGGATTGGCTATCGTGCTACCAATAATCTGTCAGATTATATTCTCGGCGGTCGCAGTTTAGGCAGCTTTGTTACGGCGTTGTCGGCTGGAGCTTCTGATATGAGTGGTTGGTTATTGATGGGGCTACCGGGCGCGGTATTTCTCAATGGTATTTCTGAAGCATGGATTGCAGTTGGTCTAGTAATTGGTGCCTGGCTAAATTGGACTTTTGTTGCTGGTAGATTACGTGTTTATACTGAAAAATGCGCCAATGCGCTGACACTTCCCGAATACTTTAGTCGACGCTTTGAAGATAATAATAATGTGTTAAGGATGGTTACCGCCATAGTAATATTAGTATTCTTTACAATGTATTGTGCATCAGGCGTTGTTGCCGGAGCACGTTTATTTGAAAACATGTTTGGCTTTTCATATCAAACAGCTTTGTGGATTGGAGCATTAGCAACAATTGCCTATGTATTAATCGGTGGATTTTTAGCCGTTAGCTGGACAGATACGGTACAAGCATCATTAATGTTTACTGCATTATTAATGGTTCCGCTGATGGTGATCTATCATAACGATGGAGTTTCATCAAGTATTGCCTACGTAGAATCAATTAAGCCCGCAGCCTTGAATCTGGTAAATCATTTAGATTTTATTGCGATTATATCGTTATTGGCATGGGGTCTTGGTTACTTTGGACAGCCGCATATTTTGGTGCGCTTTATGGCTGTGGATTCAGTTAAATCAATTCCTGCAGCACGCCGAATCAGTATGACCTGGATGATTATATGCTTAATTGGTGCGATTTCAGTTGGGTTTTTTGGTATGGTTTATTATAGTATTAACCCATCGCTGTCAGCAGCTGTTAATAATAACGCCGAGACAGTGTTTATCGAGCTTTCAAAACAATTGTTTAACCCTTGGCTTGCGGGTGTTTTTCTGGCAGCAATCTTAGCCGCAGTAATGAGTACCTTATCTTGCCAGTTACTGGTTTGCTCAAGCGCCTTAACTGAAGATATCTATAAAACATTCTTCCGCAAACAAGCAAGTCAACGTGAGCTGGTTTGGATTGGACGAGCTATGGTCTTACTGATTGCAATAGTTGCAATTATTCTGGCATTAGACCCAGAGAGTAAAGTTCTTAAAATGGTTAGTTATGCTTGGGCAGGATTTGGCGCGGCATTTGGCCCAGTAATTATTCTATCGCTATTTTGGTCCCGAATGAATAAAAATGGTGCCTTGGCAGGAATCATTATTGGTGCTTTAGCGGTGCTTATTTGGAAACAATATGCTTGGTTTGGTCTCTATGAGATCATCCCTGGATTTTTATTCTCTTCTATTGCGGTGATAATAGTTAGCTTGCTAAGCAAAGCGCCATCTACGCAAATGTTATTAACCCATCAACAAGTTAGCATCGAGCTAAATAAATAATAATCTAAATATTGAGGTGAGCTTATTTTGCTCACCTCATTTCAACACCCAAAACCCCAAAACCCACCCCCCACAATCT
This sequence comes from Burkholderiales bacterium, assembly GCA_019748155.1. GTDB lineage: Bacteria > Pseudomonadota > Gammaproteobacteria > Burkholderiales > UBA11063 > Aquella. The sequence goes on from JAIEPY010000112.1 coordinate 5,172, forward strand.
TGCATCCGCTGAGGTGAGATGCACCACTTGAAAGCTTAATTTTGAGCTATAATTTGTAACTAAAAATTGGAGTCAA
>JAIEPY010000119.1 GCA_019748155.1 Burkholderiales bacterium
AAATTATTTACTCTGGGGGAATTTTAGCATACTACTCAACCAAAACGCTAGCTTTTACTAGGGGGCTGAGTAGTAACTATCACTAGCAACTATTGCAGCCAATCCACCAGCTTTATTATTGTTGGATGAAATAACTAATAATCTGGATATTGAAACCAAACAGCATATTCTGACGGTTTTAAATAATTATCCCGGTGCTTATCTATTGATTTGTCATGAACAAGAATTTGTTAAACAGCTGGATCTGGATTACGTTTATCAATTAGTTCATCAGGACTTAAAACTACTTCCAATGCTTCATACTTTTTGAGGAAAAAACATGCCACAGTCATTATGGCGCCCCTGCCTGATTGTTTAAATTATGGGCTTACGCTCTTATTACGATGACGCTGTGCAATCACTTCGGCAATATCATCCAGATTCATACCCTGAGCATGCAATAACACTAGTGAATGATAGATTAAATCGGTCATTTCACCGAGATAATCTTCACGCGTTTCAGCTAATGCCGCAATCACAACTTCAACCGCTTCCTCACCAACTTTTTGTGCAACTTTATTTAATCCACGACTAATTAGCTTATGGGTGTAACTATTTTCAGTTGGATTGACAATCCGCTCCTGAATAATCTCATCCACCATCCCGATATGGCTTAAACCTGGCATTCTCTGCTCACTAAAGCAAGATATGCTACCAATATGACAGGTTGGTCCACACGGCTTTGCCATTACCAAAATTGTATCTTGGTCACAGTCGATGAAAATATCTCTCAATAATAGATAATTTTCGCTGGTTTCACCCTTAACCCATAATCTTTGCTTGCCACGACTGAAGAAGGTTACTTTTTTGGTATTGATAGTTTCTTGCAATGCTTCTTGGTTCATATACCCAAGCATCAAAACCTGCAATGTCGCATGATCTTGTACCACTACTGGGATTAGCCCATCAGGGCTTTTGTTAAAATCAATTTTGTTAATATCTTGTATCATATTGTTACCTTTATATTTAAATTGTAATTCTCATAATGTTGTAAACTCTGCGTCTCGTTCCAGCAAAAGCAAACAAAGTACTCGCATATTAATAACTAAAGCGATATTGAAATATTTTATATATTACAAAATTTCAACCATATAAGTGAGTTCTTTATTTCTCTGGGTAAGGGCGTAAAAACCAGAACTTAGATGAATTTTCACACCATTAGCTTTTATATATCGGTCATGAGTATTTGCGAGGATTTGTGGACAAGATGTGTTTGTGTATCCAGAGTCAGCAAGTTGTGATTTCAAATTAATTGAATTATTAGAACTACCACAAGTTATTTCTAATTTATTTGTCTTATTAGTTATAAATTGATTTAATAGATTTAGATTTTCAGTACATTGATTACTATCGTATATAAAATATGGATCAATAATCTCAATTTTCGGTGAATTTGTTATTAATCGTTGAATATGACTTATAGCAAATGATTTATCTTCACCTGCTTTAAACGTCATGGAATAATGAAAGCCATATCTTGGATTAGGGGTTAATATATTGTAACTAATAACATCTGTATGACTACAATTTTTATCAACTAATAGTAGTTTAAGTTTACTCTTCAAGACTAGATCTTTTAATTCTGTAGTAGTATTGTCCAAATTAAATAATGGCATAGACTCAACAGCAGTCATCATTTCATCAGTTACTCCACAACGCGCAAGTTGTTCCTTATTAGTATAAAATTCTTTGATGCATGCTAACAGTTTAGTTATCTTTGTGATATTATTACCAGATTCATCTTTTGTAACTTTACCACTGCGTGTAAAACCAAAGTAAAGTTTAAGTAATTCATCAGATAAAACTACATTAGACATTTGAGTTTATCTCAAAAATATTATCTAGCGTAGCATCAAAAAACCCGCGAGGAAAAGAATGTTCACCTGTTTCATTAAGTAGCTTACCATTTGGCAATATTTCTATTTTCTCAAATTTATCTGGTTGGCGGTATTGAATAACTACTTGTGATGCCTCAATTTGCTTGTTGTAAATACAATAACGTAGTTTACTGATCAAATGTTCGGAGTGAGTTTCAATTATAATTTGTCGCCCAGTACGCGCCACAAAAGCAAAAAACTCGGCTAATCGTGCTTGTGATTTAGGATGTAAATGTATTTCAGGATTTTCAATAATGAAACAACATGTATCAAAATTAGATTTGGGCATTAATAATGCTCTAACTATAACAGATATTAAATAACTAACTCCCGCCCCTAAATTTTGTGGCTTATACTCTTGATTATCAATTTTATAATATGATCTATAAACAGTTGTTGTTATTTGATCTACAAAAACTGAAATCTCGCTACTACAAATATAGCTTAACCAATAATTAACCTGAGATTCAAGTGTGTTCGCTGAAGTTTTATTGATAATTAAATTATCTTCTAATTTATCGTCTTTGCGAGAGTGGTAGTAACTACTGATATTTTCCCCAAATATACCACAAGAAAGTTCACTAGGGGCTCCGAAGCCGGTTTCAGATAGCATCCGTCGATTGGCAGATAGATACCAAGGAGTTAGAGGTTTAGACAATGCTCCATAACCATTAATCACAGAAGGAGATTCTAAACATCGAAAATAGGAAATTAAGCGATCAGTATCAAGTTTAATATCAATTGAAAATTTATCTGGGTTAGTTTTTTTATTTTTTAAATCAATAAATGTTCCCAAATCATCCACATATCTTTGAATTTCAGCATCATTCATATTAGAATGATTTAAATTTATCAATAACGCTTGCAATAAAGATGATTTACCACTAGAATTTGGTCCAGTTATAACGGTTAAGTTACTAAAATCAATAACTTCATCATCAAAGCACTTAAATCCTCTGATATGTACATTCTTAATCATTATAAATTTTCCGCATAATTTCATCCATTGAATTAAACCTACTTGTAACATTTAAAGTACTATCAACTGCTTGAGCTCGAATAATATTAAGGAAATCATTGCTCTTAAATAACTGCTGCACCATATTTTTAGCCTGCACTTTATTAGATAATATTCTATCATCAGAGCACAAATAGGCAAGAGACTCAAACCAAGCCATATTTACAGGTAAGTTTTTACCATTATTATCAATATAATTTGAGACTCGAAAGCATCCAGCGCCAAAAACATGCAAGACATTATGCATAGTTTGATTAAACACCTCTTTAAGTTCACTAATCAATGACTCATCTGCACGATTAATGAATTGCATAATTTTACCGAGTAGATCATCAATGTCACTACGATACTCAATTGGATTATTTCTCTCATCCAACAATATGTTTTTATAACTCTCAGATTTTAATAAATAAAAAGCGATAAAGCGCAAAATGATATATTTATCTTTCATCCTTTTATCTGATACAGATTTCTCAGTTACAGTCAGAAAATCTTGATTTTTTGCTAATTCATTTAATAACTCAGTAGCTTTGCCTTGGTAAATTGCATTACGCATTTCTTGATTATTTAGTGATATCCCGCCACGATTAACTCGGTCAAAAACATCAAATTTGACACGGTCTGGGGTTGGCGGTTTTATTAAGTTTATATGCAGTGAGTAATCTTCAATTATACCTTGTTGAAAAGGTGGTAGTTCCTCAAATTTCTTTCCGCAAATCTCTTTCAGAATATTCAAATCTTTGGCTAATGCAAATTTATTCTCTAAAAAATCAAATAAGGTTGTAAGTCTTTGCCGACCATCAACAACCTGCCAAACACCATTTACATCTGAGAAAAAATAGAAAACAGGTAATGGCATACCCATCAAGATTGATTCAATTAACTCTGATTTACGTTTAGTATCCCAAATATTACCTTCTCTTTGATATGAAGGTGCCAATTCAAGCGTCTTACGTTCGTTATGTCTACGTTTTACTTCATAAACTGAAAACATCTCACGCGAAAAAACAACCTTAGTTGGATAAACAGTGTCATCACCAACTTGGTGTCCAGGTGTCAAAGAGTCTTCACCACACTCCAGTTCTACGCTATCATCAACGTTTATATTTTTATGTTCTAACATATTACACCTATAAAAAACCCACCTGTTGCGCATAGCTAAGAGATCTTACGAGTTCCTAGTAGAGGCTGTATGGGCATCTTCAATCAGTATTTTAACATACAAATTTAATAACATTTCTGTATTACAGAAATATTACTCAGGCAACTCAATACATATCAAAGAACTTTATATACTTCCGTTAATTACTTTTCAACAAATAAAAAAATTATCAACTACTAATATTATTTTCTAACCCCAACACCATTATCTGCCAGATAATCTTTCAAATCGGCAATCGTCATAATTCCCTTATGGAAAACTGAAGCCGCTAGTCCACCAGTTGCCCGTGTTTGCTGAAATAAATCAACAAAGTGACTCATTTCACCCGCACCACCTGATGCCACCACTGGAATTGTCACTGTTTCTGCCAAAAGTCGGGTTTGCTCCAAGTCATAGCCTTTGCGTACTCCATCCTGATTCATGCAATTAAGTACGATTTCACCAGCGCCACGATCCATTACTTCGCGCGCCCATTCAAGGGTATTACGCCGTGACTTAATCGTCTTATTCTCATCGCCAGTGTATTGCAATACCTGATATTCACCATCTTGATTCCAGCTATCAATCCCAATTACCACGCATTGACTGCCAAAGCGCTTAGCTAGTTCTTCAACCAAGTCTGGATTCTCCAGCGCGGGTGAATTAATTGAAATCTTATCCGCGCCATTTGCCAGCACTTCTTCCGCCATCGCCAGACTGCGAATTCCGCCAGCCACGCAAAAAGGAATATTGATTTGCTTGGCAACTTCTTTGACCCATTGCCGATCATTATTTGCCGCATTACTACTGGCAGTTATGGCATAAAATACCAATTCATCAGCACCTGCGTCCGAATAACGCTTAGCCAGCTCCAAAATATCACCCACCACCTCGTGATTGCGAAACTGAACACCTTTAACAACCTGTCCATCACGAACATCCAGACAGGGAATAATTCTTTTTTTCAACATCGTAAAATTATCACTTTCTACCATTAGTTACTATAAACTTTAACATACACATAAAATACATAAAACCGTCAGAAAAACTGACGGCCTTAATCCAAACTAGCAAGCTGTGATTTCTCTTAACGACAACCAACAACTAGAGATTTAGGATCATTCGTGGCAAAATCACAACGAACTAAGTAATCCTGTGGAGATGTACTGTAAAACTGAACTTCATATAATCCAGTAAATTTATCAAAATGTTTTTGATGCTCAAACTGTCTATAAATTAAACAGTTATCCTGAACTTCTTGCAAGGTAGTCGAAGCATAATGCATCCGCAGAAATCAGGTGCACCAAGAGGCAATCTCTTGAGCTACCATCTCATTTGGACTTTTAAACCC
>JAIEPY010000048.1 GCA_019748155.1 Burkholderiales bacterium
TGCTTTGAGTTGATGGTTTTCCAATACCAATCCTTCGTTGATTTTTAGTTGTTTGCTCAACTTATCTTGTAAATCAATGATCTTTTTATTAGCTGCTGCTAATGTTTTGTATTGGAAGTCTGTTGTAATCATAAGCCTAAAAAAATTATTTACTCTGGGGGAATTTTAGCATACTACTCAACCAAAACGCTAGCTTTTACTAGGGGGCTGAGTAGTAACAATATCTAAGCATACCCCTTTTAGTGTTCAAAAACCAAATCAGGTATATGTTAGCGATATAACAACTTATATACGCACGTACACATCAACATAAATAAGCTCAATTAATAATCTAATAAGTCATTATCTAAATCATTATACCTATTCTTAGCTTCCTGTCTATCATCTTCAAGATATTGAACATCATTGCGACCACGATTAACAGGTTGAATGTTTTTTTCTACTCGGAGTCTAGTCGCTCCATCATTAATTCTAGTCCAGTTGAGTCTTATCTTATCAATATCTTCATAACTATCAAATTTTTCATCATTTAAGATAGCTTTTCCAAATTCATTAACATTATTATGTTCATCCTCATTTAGCCGAGATAACTCAAAACATATACTCAACTCCATTTGGTATCTATTAATGTTATCTACAGCCTCAATAAACTTATTCAATCCATCAGGATCGTTAAAAATCTCTAATTGATTGCTGACAATAAAATTAATGTTTGACAGGTTTTCTAATAAAACCGCGTAACTAGCTTCTGTAAGAAATTTGCTAGGATTATTAGCAGTATATATTATGTGTATATTCTCTATTGCACGAGTTATTGCAACATATAAAATACGGCGTTCCTCTTCTTCTGATTTGTTCTTATTTCCTTCTCTACCAAATTCAGTTGCCGCAGCATTACAATTAGGAATAATTACAGATGGGAACTCCAAGCCTTTTGCATTAAAAGTAGTACATATCTTTAAAATTGATCTATTGTCTCCATCGTTTTGTTCATGATGATATTCACGTAGGAGATTAATATTTCTCATAGCATCGGTAATAGTATTTTCTAAGAAGTAACTTCTCAAAGCGGGTATAATTTGAGCATCTATAACTCCGATTTCTTTGTTTATCGCATTTTTTAGAATATAATCCCCTAGTCTAAGACTATTATCTAGATAATCTATTATATCTTTAGCCATTATTTGACTTGGTTCGGTGCTGCCAAACGTATAAAAAAATGAGATTAAGTTATTAATACCATTTTTGTCCCTAGCCCTAGAACAAAGCTCACCACGCTCTACCGCTGACTCAAGTATTTCACCAATATTCTCTTTAGATGTACTCCTTTGTATTTTAACGCTTAACTGACTTATTTCTGCTGTTGTTGCAAAAGTAGAAGGTTTTTTTAACAAGTTTGGAATTATCTCATCCTTAAACCTTCTGAAAAACTTATCAGATATTGAATTATTTCTTCGTTGGTGCTCTAGTACTAAAACCTCCATGTAATCCAAGATAACTTTTGCATTTGGCCTCTGATAGAATGGTCTACTACCTGGAATGATATATGGAATTTTATTTTCAATTAATTTTGTTTCGATTGAAGGTGTTTCATTATAATTTCGAATCAACACAACAATATTTTCGTAATTGTTATACTTATAATGACTATCTTGGACTAACTCAACAATTCTACTGCTTTGTTCATGACTATCATCAAAACGTAATACTTCAGTTACACACTGCTCTTGTTTTGGTGGAGTTTGTTTATCATCGTAAATACTAAAACCTTTAAATGGTTTCATGTTTTTAGTTACTCTATTTCTATTTTTAGATATAACCTCTCTTGCTAAAACGATTTGTTTTGGTGCTGATCTGAAATTAGTATCAAGCAAATATGTAGTCCAATTAGGATCATCATATTTTTCGCGAATAAACCTTGGTTTGCCCCCTCTCCACTCATAAATAGTCTGATCATCATCACCAATTACCATCATTTTTTGTGCAGATGAATTGATGAATTTCAACATCATTTCTTGACCGTAATTTACATCTTGGTACTCATCGACAAATATATAATCATAGTTATTACAATACGCTTGTGCGACCTGAGGGTTAGTTGCAAATATTTCTATGGACCTTACTGATGCGTCGTCCAAGCCATAAAGATTATCTATCAATCTTAAACGCTCATATTCATCAATTAAACACTCAAGCCATGCAGGTATTGAGTCTATGCAGAAAGATATTTTTTGCATACTGTCTGATAGTCGTTGGAAACATTTTTCTGTAAATTCTAAGTTACCTTTAAACTTACTAACCTCACTCTTGAATGATTCCCAACCACAATTTTTAATATTAATATAATCTTGCTCAACTAGATCATATTGTATCCCAATCCCATCTGAAATTCTAGAACTAGATAAAATATTACGTTGGGCATTAAAAAATACTTTCTTCAGCAATGAATCTGCACTTTCAAGTTTCCATTTAGGTGCTCCGTAATTATCTTCATAAAACTTTATAATAGATAGTGCTTCTCCGTGTAGTGTTTTAATGTTGATATTCTGTAGATTATTGCCAATTTTATCTTTATAAATTTCATTATACTTATCTTGTATTTGCTTTCGCGCTGCTCTACTAAAAGTTGTCGCAAGGACTTTTTTTGGGCTAACTTTGTTGTTCATTATTAACGAAATAATTCTATTAATCATGGTGGTGGTTTTTCCTGCACCAGCAACTGCAAATACTACTGCATTACCATCATTATGATCTATAATTGCTTGTTGTTGTTTTGTTGGCTTCATGCTTTATCCTACATATAGTGTGGTGTACGTATTAGATATATTAATTAGCTAGAAATGGCATTGGCATTACCATAAAGATTACTTAATAATATCACTATCTACTAGGCTAATTATATTATTTTTTAATTCATGACCTATATGTATAATCATATTAATGTCATCAGTTAGAACTTTATACATCACATCTTTATCATTCTTATATGAATCACCAAGGAATTCTATTAACCTTGGTGATATCTCCAAATTATCCATTATTTTCTTTTGTTGTACTTGATGTATACTATCTTCAACCCCCACAAAATACTCATCTAGTGCTATATTATTCAATTTATTTCTTACAATATTAGCGTCTTTAATTAAGCCGCCAACAAACCGCCAAAAGCAGTCTTCTGAGATACTAGACCAACTCCACAACATGTTAAATTTTATATTGTTACTGAGTAAATTAAGCATCTTAACAGGTTCTAACTTAACAAAACATTTTGGCATTTCGAGTAATAAATCTATTAACTCATTGTCAGAGAATTGACAACTATTAATGTCAAAATAATTTAGATATGCTTCATTGATTCTTAATATCTTTAAAATATCTCCAGATGGCATCAATTTCATATTCTTAAGTGTTACGAAACGCCTATCTTTAATAAATATATTGAATAAATAACGCCTACAGCTACTCCAGTCTATACTTTCTAAAGGAATGTCTTCTGCTAATTGCTCAATGTAATAATCATATTCACAATACATTAACATACCTGGTTGTTTTTCTAATAAATATATCCAATGTATATCTGATAAGGTCTGTAGGTTGAAATATGTTGCTTTGTCAGGGTTTTTCGCAATTAATCGAGAGATATGATATCCATGTAATACTTGTGTATCTAGTCTATCTATTAATTCAATTTTTTGATCTAAAATATTATAGACCATGTTGGCAAATTTCTTATCATCTATTTCTGAGTTGTTAAAGAAGTCATAAAACAATCCGAAATATTTCTTTTTTAAGGTTAATAAAGTACACCAATCCCGAGCTTCTAATACCTCTAATGGTACTTTTCTAATATCAGCAACACCACTGATAATTAAATTAACAAGCCTTTGATTAGTGAAGTTTTTGTAATCCATTAACATTATTACCTCTTGCTGCGTATCAGATATTCTACACTATATATGCGGTCCTTATGTGCGTTTGCTCTATTAAAGATTAAACAACTATAATGGACACCAAAATTCGGACGATACCGATAGAAATTATTTAAGACAAAATCAACCATAACTAAAGCAGATGAGTTAAACTAGCAATAATTAAATGACGTTTGATTATGTCTAGAGAAATATAAACGGTATCCCATCTTAATTATTATGTCCAACTTCTTTTTATCTCAGAGATAGTTTGTTTGCTAACCGATAACTCCTTTATAATGCCCCCACTTGTCAAGACATATTCCACTAATATTATCAGAACAAGCTAAGCTGCCAATTGTTCTACATCTCGCTGGTAAATGTATTGAAACATCGTTCCAGAGTTTTCTGTCACGCTTTCCAAATAAACCTTCATCGGAGTTTGGTAATCATGACTTGAATGTAGCCGTTTTTCATTGTAATAACCAATGAACCTTTTTACAGAGTTTCTCAGCTCTTTAACTGTTTCAACTCCATCCATAAATATTCCACAGTATTTTATTGTCCTCCAGAAGCGTTCAATCCAAATATTGTCCGCCCATCGACCTTTGCCATCCATCGAGATCTGAATCTTATGCTTCTTCAATTCATTTATCCAGGCATGAGAAGTAAATTGCACCCCTTGGTCAGTGTTAAATATTGCTGGTGCCCCATATCTGGCTATGCACCTTCTCAAACACTCAAGATAATCATCAACTTCCAAGCTATGGCTTATTGTATAGCCTAATATTGCTCGACTATACACATCAATTATTGCTAGTAGGTACATCGTACCATGCGGTAATTTCAGATACGTAATATCTGTTACCCATACAAGATTGGCTCTTTCTACTAGTAAATTACGCAATAGATATGGGTACTTATATTCTGGTTTCTTATTTTTACTCAGGTTACGTTTCGGTATAATTCCCATTATTTTCAGCTTGGTCATGATGCGCCGTACCCGCTTATGGTTTACGACTATACCATGATACTCACGTAAATAATGCGTTATCATCCGATAACCTAGGCTTTGGTCTTCTCCCCAGAGCTTATGTACCAGACAGCATAGCTCACTATCATCTCGCGGATGTGCCTTATAATAGACGACGCTTCTAGCAACTCCCAACAGACTACATTGGCGCACGACAGATAAATCATACTCTTGATGATGATCACGTATAAATTTAGCTACATTTAAATCAGCCCGTGAGCGCCCAAGAACTTTTTTAAAAAATCAACCTCCATATTTACTTCTGATATAGTTTACTTTCCTGTGGAGCTTCTTCTTTGCGGTTACCGCTGTTAAATAGCTCTTTGCCTCGCTCAAGTAATTCTTTACGCCAGTTACTTATCAACGATTTCGACACGTTGTATTTTATAGCCAATTCATCGTTACTACTCAGCCTCCTATAGGCTAAGCTAAATTTATACAATCACTAAATTGTAATCCAATGGATTTAAAATTACTCGTTTCAGGCTATCCAAAATATCCAGACCTTGCTTTTTCATCGTTGAGATAAACCCTCTTATTTTTAAGAAGTGTCC
>JAIEPY010000116.1 GCA_019748155.1 Burkholderiales bacterium
ATTTTACACCTTAGATATTACTATGGTGGTGACATTTCTATTTCAGCTAAGTGACATTTCTATTTCGGGTTGATATAGCAAATTGGAATTGCCTAAATTATGCGTCTTCTGCTATAATTACGGACTCGCATTTTTTGTGTCGGGTGATGCCGGTCTTGTAAATGACTACAAATAGTATTTGCAATGGCATTAAACTAACCTTTCTCTACGCCAAAGCATGGGTGGGAGATGTTTTAAAACCGTAAGGAGTTTTCATGCGTCATTATGAAGTTATTTTCCTTGTTCATCCAGATCAAAGTGAACAAGTTGTCAACATGGTTGACCGATATAAAAAAATTATCGCTGATAATGGTGGTAGCATTCATCGTCTGGAAGATTGGGGTCGTCGTCATTTAGCATATCCTATCCAAAAATTGGCTAAAGCTCACTATGTGTGTATGAATATTGAATGTGGTAATGCTGTTTTAGATGAACTAAACCATGCATTCAAATTCAATGATGCTATTTTGCGTAATTCAATCATCAGCAAAAAAACTGCAGTTACTGAGCCATCAGTATTCATGAAAGATGAAAAAAGCAAATCATTGATCTAAGATGCACCAAGAAAACGAGGTAAAGTTAACAGGTCTGATTAGTAAAATTTACCCGCCAATGATTACTCCAGCAGGAGTGAAAGTTGCCAGAATAGTGCTTGAGCATAACTCTGAGCAAATGGAGGGTGGAGCGCTGCGTTACGTTAAATGTCGAATTTATTGCGTTTATGTAGCCGCAGAGATTAATCAAGAGCGATTAGATCACCACGTTAGTGTAACTGGGTTTCTGAGCGTTAATACGCAAAAAAAATTAGTTTTACATATTACCAATTTAAAAAATTTGGATTAAAGGAATACACAATGTCACGTAATATATTAAGAAAGAAAAAGTTTTGCCGCTTCACAGTAGAGGGCTATACTGAAATCGATTATAAAGATGTAGAATTATTAAAAAACTACATTACTGAAACTGGGAAGATTATCCCATCTCGTATCACTGGTACATCAGCTAAATTCCAACGGATGTTGGCAGAAGCTATTAAGCGTGCGCGTTTCTTAGCATTAATACCATTTTGCGATCAACACTAATTTAGACTGAAGGATAATCACAATGAAAATTATTTTATTAGAGCGCGTAGCAAATTTGGGTAGTCTTGGCGATATCGTTGAGGTTAAAAATGGTTATGCTCGCAACTTTTTAGTTCCTCAAGGTAAAGCAAAACGTGCTACTGAGGTTAATTTAAAAGAGTTTGAAGCGCGTCGTGCAGAATACGAACGCAATCAAACTGACATCTTGTCAAATGCACAAGCGCGTCATGCTAAGATTGACGGTGTAGTATTTACTGTAAACGCTAAAGCTGGTGTTGATGGTAAATTATTTGGTTCAGTTACTTCGATGGATATTGCTGAAGTAATTAATGCTAGTGGCGTTGAAGTTAAACGTTCTGAAATCGCATTACCACACGGTCCGTTGAAAACGATTGGTGAATTTGAAGTTGATGTATTATTACATCACGATGTTCACTCTAAAGTTAAAATTAGCGTGGTATCAGAAGCGTAAGCTTTTATTACACATATATAAAAAAGCACCGTTAATAATTAAACGGTGCTTTTTTAATGCTGTCAAAGAGTTAGTTTGTTCAATTCCATTTTGCAGTTATTATTTGTGATTCAGCTATTTCTGCGCGTGAATGACACCCTGATATAGCAACTCCTTTGGCACTGGTGATCGGTGTATTGTCCGGTAATATGATTGCCGTCCAGGTGATTGAGCATTTAAAAAAACCGTTATTAAAATAAGTACCAATAAGTCCAGAGCCAGCTGGAATAAGCTGATTATAGAAGTATGGTACGTCGTCGACTAGTTTAGCTGAAACGGGATACTGCTTAACATTTTTATCATACTCAGCAGTCAGGTTCATTCTAACTTTGAACGAACCATCTAAATTTATTGGTCTATCGCTAGGCGTACTGCAAGCTGATATTGCTCCAATAGCAATGAGGTAGCAAATCTTTTTAATCATTATTTATCCTTTTTACTAAAAAATTAAAGGCGGATAATCTCTGCCAGTTTATAAATATGTTGTATTTTAACACTGCGCTTTTGCTTGGCGGAGATTTATGCTGAACTTTTCATTAAATATTTGAAGCCAGGCTAAGTATTGTAAGTAGATTAACATTGTTGTTTGTACTTAAAAAATATTTAATTAAACTTGCCAATAGATATTCTGCTGCAATAACTTAACTTTATTGCATAATTAGACCGAGGTGTGCTAAAATACGCGGTTCTATAATAGGGCAAGGTGAAGCATTTTACTACGATCTACTTTTGAGTGTTTCGTAAGAAAGTGGCTTTATGCTTGGAGGCTATGAGCATGGGGCTTATGGCTTCAGTATTTTTGATAAAAGAAGGAAGATAATGCCTACTATTAACCAATTAGTAAGAAAACCTCGCGTGAGTGTTCGTTACAAGAGTAAATCTCCTGCATTAGCGAACTGTCCTCAACGCCGTGGTGTTTGTGTACGTGTGTATACTACAACTCCTAAAAAACCAAATTCAGCATTACGTAAAGTTTGCCGTGTACGTTTAACTAACGGATTCACTGTAAATAGCTACATCGGTGGTGAAGGTCATAATTTGCAAGAGCATAGCGTGGTATTAATCCGCGGTGGTCGTGTAAAAGATTTGCCTGGTGTGCGTTACCATACAGTACGTGGTTCACTAGATTTAGCTGGTGTTAAAGATCGTAAACAAAGCCGTTCTAAATACGGTGCGAAACGTCCTAAATAATAATATTTAAGATTTGTTGGTTTTTTAAGGAATAGAGATTATGCCTAGACGTAGAGAAGTCGAGAAGAGAAATGTACTGCCAGATCCTAAATTTGGTAGCCAAACATTGTCAAAATTCATGAATATTATCATGGAAAGCGGTAAAAAAGCCGTAGCTGAGAAAATTGTATACGGTGCATTAGACATCGCCTCAACTAAATCAAAAAAAGATGCAATTGAAATTTTTACTCAAGCTTTAGAAGCAGTTAAACCTATCGTTGAATTAAAATCACGCCGTGTGGGTGGTGCTAACTATCAGATTCCTATCGAAGTTGCACCTGAGCGTCAAGTTGCACTAGCTATGCGCTGGTTGCGTGATGCTGCGCGTAAACGTGGTGAAAAATCTATGGATATTCGTTTAGCGAATGAAATGTTAGAAGCTTTAGAGGGTCGCGGCGCGGCTATGAAAAAACGTGAAGAAATTCACCGTATGGCTGAAGCAAATAAAGCTTTTGCTCACTTCCGTTATTAATATTTGGAGTATATGCTAAATGGCTAGAAAAACCCCGATTGAAAGATATCGTAATATTGGTATTTCTGCACACATTGATGCGGGTAAGACAACAACTACTGAACGTGTATTGTTTTACACCGGTGTAAATCACAAAATTGGTGAAGTACATGATGGTGCAGCTACAATGGATTGGATGGAACAAGAGCAGGAGCGTGGTATTACAATTACTTCCGCTGCTACTACTGCGTTCTGGCGTGGTATGGATGGTAAATATCCTGAACATCGTATTAATATTATTGATACGCCTGGACACGTGGATTTTACAATCGAAGTTGAGCGTTCTATGCGTGTACTTGATGGTGCATGTATGGTTTACTGTGCGGTGGGTGGGGTTCAGCCTCAGTCTGAGACAGTATGGCGTCAAGCAAATAAATATAAAGTTCCGCGGATTGCATTTGTCAACAAAATGGATCGTCAGGGTGCTAATTTCTTTAAAGTGGTTGATGGTATCAGAAACCGCCTTAAAGGTAACCCAGTTCCAATGCAAGTGCCAATTGGTGCTGAAGAAAACTTCACTGGTGTAGTCGATTTAGTTAAAATGAAAGCGATTGCATGGGATGAAGCTTCACAAGGAATGAAATTTGATTATGTGGATATTCCTGCTGACTTAGTTGAAACTTGTAATGAGTGGCGCGCTAAGATGGTTGAATCTGCTGCTGAAGCTAATGAAGAGCTAATGAATAAATACCTTGAAGGTGAAGAACTTAGCGAAGCTGAAATTATGGCTGCGATTCGTCAACGTACAATTGCTAGTGAAATTATTCCAATGTTCTGTGGTTCTGCGTTTAAAAACAAAGGTGTACAGGCGATGTTGGATGCGGTGATTGACTATATGCCATCTCCAGTTGAGGTTGCGGCAGTAACAGGTGAGCTAGAAGATGGTACTCCTGCTACTCGTGAATCATCTGATTCTGCGCCTTTATCTGCGTTAGCATTTAAATTAATGAGTGATCCGTTTGTTGGTCAATTGACTTTCTTCCGTGTTTACTCTGGTGTGGTTAAATCTGGTGATACCGTATATAATCCAGTTAAAGGTAAAAAAGAGCGTATCGGTCGTATCGTTCAGATGCATGCCAATGATCGTCAAGAAATTGATGAAGTTTATGCTGGTGATATCGCAGCTGCAATTGGCTTAAAAGAAGTAACTACAGGTGAAACTTTGTGCGATTTGAAAGAAGTTATTACTCTTGAACGCATGGTCTTCCCTGAGCCGGTAATCCATATCGCGATTGAGCCAAAAACTAAAGCCGATCAAGAAAAAATGGGTGTTGCACTTAATCGTTTGGCTAAAGAAGATCCTTCATTCCGCGTTAAAGGTGATGAAGAGACTAACCAAACTATTATCTCTGGAATGGGTGAGTTGCACTTAGAAATCTTGGTTGATCGTATGAAACGTGAGTTTGGCGTTGAAGCTAATGTGGGTGCTCCTCAGGTTGCTTACCGTGAAACTATCCGGAATGCGGTTGAGATCGAAGGTAAACACGTTAAACAATCAGGTGGTAAAGGTCAATACGGTCACGTGTGGCTTAAAATGGAACCATCTGGTGAAGGTAATGGTTATGTGTTCTCTGATGATATCAAAGGTGGATCGGTTCCTCGTGAATTTATCCCTTCAGTAGATTATGGTATTCAAGGTGCGATGAAATCAGGTGTGGTTGCGGGTTATCCGGTAGTTGATGTAAAAGTTAGCTTATTTGATGGTTCTTACCATGATGTCGATTCATCTCAATTAGCCTTCGAATTAGCTGGCTCAATGGCGTTCAAAGATGGTATGCGTAAAGCAAATCCGGTATTGTTAGAGCCAATGATGGCAGTTGAAGTAGAAACTCCTGAAGAATACATGGGTGATGTGATGGGTGATTTGTCTTCTCGTCGTGGTATCATTCAGGGCATGGATGACGATGATAGTGGTGGTAAAAAAGTTCGCGCTGAAGTACCTCTGGCTGAGATGTTTGGTTATTCAACTGATTTACGTTCTAAGACTCAAGGTCGTGCAACGTATTCAATGGAATTCAAACATTACTCAGAAGCTCCAAAACATATTGCTGATGCAGTAGTTTCTAAGAAATAATTAATTTAAATAATCACTAGTGGCTGGCTTTAGTTTAGACCAGCTACTAATTAAAGGATAGCAAAATGGCTAAAGAAAAATTTGAACGCACGAAACCGCATGTCAACGTAGGAACAATTGGTCACGTCGATCATGGTAAAACTACATTAACCGCTGCGATTACTACAATCCTATCTAAAAAATTTGGTGGTACTGCAAAAGGTTACGATCAAATTGATAGTACTCCAGAAGAAAAAGCACGTGGTATTACCATTAATACCGCTCACGTAGAGTACGAAACAGCAGGTCGTCACTATGCCCACGTTGATTGTCCGGGACATGCCGATTACATCAAAAACATGATTACTGGTGCGGCTCAAA
>JAIEPY010000003.1 GCA_019748155.1 Burkholderiales bacterium
AAATTTTACACCTTAGATATTACTATGGTGGTGACATTTCTATTTCAGCTAAGTGACATTTCTATTTCGGGTTGATAGATTGTGCGGAAAATTATGCTAAGGCTCACGGTTGTGATAAAATAGAACTGACTAGTGGCTTCCACCATCGCGAAAGTGGGGCGCATAAGTTTTATTTAGAACGCGGTTATCATGATGATGTAAGTCAATATTTTGTAAAAAAATTATCATAGGGATATGGTTATGTATCTATGTATAGATATAGGCAACTCACAAATACATAGTGGCGTATTTGATGCAGATGGTGAACTTTTAGTTCAGTTTCGTTATAATACTACTCATGTTGGTTCTTCTGATCAATTTGCTTTATTTATCTTACAGGTATTACGTGAAAATAGCATAGATCCAAAGCAAATTAAGCGAGTTGCAATTGCATCTGTTGTGCCGTCAGTTGATTATAGTGTTGCTTCAGCATTTATTAAATATTTCAAAATAACCCCCTTGTTTCTTAAGCCGGGAGTAAAAACTGGAATTAAAATTGCTTCAAATAACCCGGGGGAAATTGGTGCGGATTTAATTGCCGGCGCGGTTGGTGGAATAAATAAGTATCCCAATAAGCATCTCTTGATTTTTGATTTTGGTACTGCAACTACAGTAATCTATATAACCCCTCAAGCTGAATTTGTTGGTGGGGCAGTATTGCCAGGTATTCGCCTGATGATGGAAAGTTTACAGAATAATACGGCTAAATTGTTTACGGTAAATATCTCTGCTCCCAAGCAGGCTATTTCTAAAGATACGCGGATGGCGATTCAGTCTGGATTGTATTATAGCCAAACTGGAGCAGTTAAAGAGTTGATTGCCCAAGTTGTCCATGAGTATGCTATTGAACGTAGAGATTTGATAGTAATAGGTACTGGTGGATTTGCAACATTATTAAATGCTTCAAGTGTATTTGATGATATTGTACCAGATTTATTGCTGCTTGGACTCAAAGAAATTTTAAATATTAATGAATAGGGATTAAATGTCATCTGATATGATAGTAGTTATTGGTCTAATTTTAGCAAATGCATTATTTACTATTTCCGATATGTCGGTAATAGCTTCAAAAAAAACGCGTTTACAAACCTTAATTGATAATGGTAGTAAAAATGCTTTTCGAGCGTTGAAGTTAGCTGAAAATCCAACACATATAATTGCGACAACTCAAATTGGTTTGACTGTTGTTACTTTACTGGAAGGAGCTTTTGTTGAGGCTTCCTTGTCAGGTAAAGTTGCGGCGTATTTTACTGAAATGGGTTATTTTCATGGACATGAGGCACATATTGCTTCAGTCTCTGTTTTTATTGTAGTAACTTTTTTATTAATACTTTTCGGCGATATTTTACCTAAACGTATAGCGATTTTATACCCTGAGACAGTTGCAGTTACGCTTGCACCAGTCACGACATTCGTTATTAGATTACTACTGCCAATAGTAAGTAGTTTTGCATTTTTAAGTGATTCTATTTTGCGCTTATTTGGTTTATCTACCAAACGGATTGATGAAGTATCTGAAGAGGACATTGAAACCATGTTTGAGGCAGGTGCGCAATCTGGGGTTTTGATTCAGGCTGAAAAAGATTTATTTGATAATGTATGGCGTTTGGATGAAAGTAAAGTTGGTTCGCTAATGACGCCGCGCTCGGATATTGTTTTCATTGATGTAATGGCGCCTTCAATTAATAATGTTGATAAAATTTTGAGTAATCCTTCACAAAATTTACTGATATGTAAGGGCAGTTTAGATCATGTTTTAGGTTATATTCCTGCGGTTAAAGTGATTAAAGAAATTGTTCAGCAGTTTCACGAGCATGTTGCTAAAGCACAGATGAACTGGACTGAAGGATTAAAACCGATTCATAATATTCCGAATAGCCTGACCCTGATTGAGATATTGGAGTCGTTTCGTTCTTTTAAAACTCATATTGCCTTGGTATATAATGAATTTGGGCATGTTGAAGGTTTAATTACGCTTGGCGATTTGGTAACCGCTGTAATTGGTGATATTCCAAGTGTAAACAATGAAAGTATTCAGTTAATCGAAAAAGATCCATCCGGTAAATGGTTGGTAGATGGTTTGGCTTCGATTAATGATTTACTGGATGAATTAGAAATTGATGACTTGCCTGACGGTGATGCTGGTAGTTATCAGACGGCGGCTGGATTTGTGATTTCAATTATTGGTCGCGAGCATGGCAGATTGCCTAAGGTTTTTGATAAGTTTGAATTTGCGGATTATATTTTTGAAATAGTTGATATTGATCGCGATGGTGGGTATCGGGTGGATAAAATCATGGTGCGCAGAAGTGAGACTTCGGATAATGAATTTACCGAATAATACTACGAGTATATATAATTATGTAAAGCGAGTTTATAAATGACAGATAGACGTTATGAGGCAGTAGTTTTTGACTTGGATGGTACTTTACTCGATACCGTTCAGGATATTGCTAATGCAATGAATAATGTGCTTAAGCGTCACGGGTTTCCGGAGCATGATATTGCCAGTTACCGTCATTTCATTGGTAATGGTATTTCCAAATTAGTTTACCGGGCTTTACCTTCAGAGATTAGTGAGAGCGCACATTATAATAAATTACTCAGCGAAGTTATTGATGAGTACTCACGCCATCTTGATGTTTATACTAAGTTATATGATGGAATAGAGGGGTTGCTAACCGAGCTAACTAAGCGTGGCATTCGTTTGGCAATTTTATCTAACAAAGATGATAGTTTTATGGATGAAGTGGTTGCTACTTATTTATCTCAGTGGAATTTTGAGGTCGTATTTGGTGCCCGGGTAAATATCCCGGTAAAGCCAGACCCATATTCTGCGCTCGAGATTGCCGAAATAATGGGATTACAGCCTGCTGAGTTTATTTTCTTGGGCGATAGCAATGTAGATATGCACACCGCTAATCGTGCTGGAATGTATGCCTTAGGTGCTGCATGGGGATTTCGTGGGCGCGAGGAGCTATATGCCAATGGTGCGCAAGCAGTCATTGATTCACCAACTGATCTACTTACGCTTTTATAATAGGTATAAAGTGCTCATTTAAGCCACTAAAGACTAAATTTGTTTTTATTTATTTTGTTAGTTGATCGATAACTATTTTAGTTGCTTGTGCAATCACTAGGTCATTGGGTTTAGCATCTTTTTTATTTTGGGTGAAGTAAACAACCAAAATAATAGGCTTAGCTTGCGGTGACCAGATTACTGCAACATCATTAGTGCTACCATATAGCTACCAGTCCCGGTCTTATCTCCCAATATCCAGCCTTTTGCTATGCCAGCACGGATTCGTTTATCGCCAGTAGTATTGGCTTTGAGCCATTCTTGCAATTGCGCTTGCTGTTTTTTATTTAGTGCTGTTCCTAAGCTCAGAGGGCATCGTTATTATTGATATCAAGGTTAGTAATTTTAATTTATTGCAACTTACCAATTGTTATATTATAGCAGGAGACATTATAGCCGAGTATTAGGTGCTAGGGAGTGATGATTTATAATTGTTGTTGCTGAGTATGCCTTAAATGTCACAATTATGATAGAATCACAGAAGTTTTGCCAGCTTGCTGTGCTGTAGATCTGCTTTATATCTGCAACTATTGCAAAAATAAAACTGTATCAGTTTGATAGTGTTTGGCGTGCTTCTTTAATGCAGCTTACACCAATAAATCTGTATTAACTGGCCTTATAAATAGTTTTTCTAGTGTAGGAGTTTAGAACATGTTTCAAGAATTAAGCGAATTAGATGAATATTTATTCCATGAAGGGAAACATCACCATGCCTACAAATTTCTGGGCGCTCATGCGGCGATAGAAAATGGCGAATCAGGTATTCGTTTCACAACATGGGCACCCAATGCTAGCAAAATTGTTTTAGTCGGAGATTTTAGCTATTGGCAATCTGATGAGCGTTATGCGCTCAGACGCCTAAGTCATGGTGGCTTATGGTGTGTTTTTGTGCCAGGCTTATGCAGTGGTATGCCGTATAAATTTGCGGTAACTAATGGAGCGATGAATCATACGGTGTATAAATGTGATCCATATGCGGTAACTTCAGAACTAAGACCAAAAACTGCATCAGTGATTAATGTCGATACTGAGTATAGCTGGAATGATGCATCTTGGCTAGAAGAGCGGGCAAAGCGCAACCATTTTAACAGCGCAATGAACACTTATGAATTACATTTAGCCTCGTGGAAAACCAAAGATGGTAATTTTATGACTTATGATGAACTTAGTGTAATACTACCTGAATATGTTCATGATATGAATTTTACCCATGTTGAGCTAATGCCGTTAAGCGAACACCCGCTAGATGCTTCATGGGGCTATCAAACAACCGGCTATTATTCAGTTACTAGCCGCCACGGTGACTTACTCGGTTTAAAAAAATTAATTGATCGCTTGCATAGTTTTAATATCGGTGTACTTTTGGATTGGGTACCAGGGCATTTTTGTAAAGATGAACATGGTCTGATTAACTTCGATGGTGGTGCAACTTATGAATATCCATTTCATTGGAAAACAGATAATAAGGGTTGGGGAACACATAATTTTGATTTAGGGCGCAATGAAGTTCGCTGCTTTCTGATTTCGAATGCAGTTTACTGGATTGAAGAGTTCCATTTTGATGGTTTACGGGTTGATGCGGTATCAAATATTTTGTATTTAAGCTATGGGCGGAATGATAGTGAATGGCATCCTAACTATTTTGGTAGCAATGAAAACCTAGAAGGGGTTAATTTTTTTAAAGAGTTTAATTATGCTATCAAGCATGAATGTCCTGGAGTTATTACGATTGCCGAAGAATCTTCAGCGTGGCCGCAAATAACTACGCCAGTAGAATACGGTGGTTTGGGTTTTGACTTTAAATGGAATATGGGGTGGATGAATGATACTTTACGCTATGTAGAGCTAGATCCAATTTATCGTAAGTATCACCATAATTTGATTAATTTTGCGATGATTTATCATTATTCAGAAAAATTTGTTTTGCCGATTTCACATGATGAAGTTGTCCATGGTAAAAAAGCACTGATTGATAAAATGTGGGGTGATTTGTGGAATAAATACGCAGCTTTGCGTCTGTACTCAACATTTATGATCGGACATCCGGGTAAAAAACTATTATTCATGGGTACTGAATTTGGACAATTTGTTGAGTGGCGTGAGCATGAGCAATTACAGTGGCATGTTCTTGATGAGTATCATACGCACCGTGAAACTCAGCATTTTTTCCGCGAGTTAAATAAACTTTATAAAGCAGAACCTGCACTTTGGGCTTTAGATTATGACCATCGTGGCTTTCGCTGGATTGACGCGGATAATGATCAGCAAAGTGTCTTGTCTTTTGTGCGCAATACTGAGAATCCTGAAGATACTCTGGTTATTATTTGTAATTTTACTCCAATGGTTTATTATGATTATGTTATTGGTGTCCCAGTTGAAGGTAGCTATTGCGAAATATTCAATAGCGATAATTTGGCTTATGGTGGCTCGGGTCAGATCCATAGTCAAGATTTGCTTAGTAATAATACAGGGTTCAAGGATTTAGAGCACTCAATTAAAGTTAAAATTCCACCAATGGCAGCACTGATACTTAAGAAGATTAAAAGTAATAAAAAGAAACAAGGTAAATAATGACGATGTGGGCAAAAAATAGCCTCGAGCAATATATAGAAATAAATGCAGAATATACGACTAAAATCAGTCCGGAATCGAACAGCATCAGGATTAAAGCCAATTTTGAAGGGTTTTTATGTGCTTATGTGATCGGGGACTTTAATGAGT
>JAIEPY010000057.1 GCA_019748155.1 Burkholderiales bacterium
ACTTCAAATCAGGCATATAATCTACAACCCGCTACCTGTAATTATAATGATGTGAGGCAGATTTTTTGGATTTCGCGCTGAGTAGTAACAAATTTTTTATAGGAAATAAATCTTGGTTTATAAAAAAATAAAAAAGCACTGTATATCGCTTGTATCTATAGCTTTAAGTGTTTCATTAACGGCTTGTGTCGGTGATAAGCAACTTAAGCCTTCAACAAATAAAAACCAGATGCAAATAACAAAAGCTCAAGCCAGCATTCTAGACCATGGAATTATCTCTTATTATTTTATGGATGATTCAAATATTCCAACTTTCTCAGTGCCACTAATGAATAGCAATACAATTGAGCATAATCTGGCTCAATATCATAATCGGATTGCCAAGCATTTAGTCGCAAAATTTGATTTGACAGTTGAAAAATCGGGTATATATCAGCTTAGTACATCCGAAACTGGCACGTCTATTAGCATTGATGATAACTTAGCGGCTAATCAAAGCGTTAGCTTTGAAGCTGGCAAGATTTATTCAATAGCAGTAGCATATGCAGCAAAAACCGCTATAGTTAAAGACTTAGAACTCCGCTGGTTAGAACCAGGTGCAAAAACTATCACTAGAATCCCGACAAACAATATTTTATTTGCAACCACTAAGTCATTGAGCCCTAAATCTATTTTAGCTAAAAATGCCACGAACTGCAAAGCGTTTGGGCTAGAGGATAGTAGCTGCAATGGAATCCCTGATGAGTGGTGTCTTCATGGCTATACTCTATACACTAATCCAGACACTGGTAAGATTTTACTTGAAAGATGGGATGATACTATTCATGCCAACAATGGTTACAAGAAATTTTTCTCAGCGGTGTATAAGTTTAGCACCGCAGATGATCCATATAGCGATTATCAAAAAGTTACTGGTATTGGCTTAGATAAAGGGGTTTCAAAGGATGCCAGAAACCCATTGGTTGCAGCAGTGCCAATTATCTATGCCAAATCAGATGGGGTAATTATCTCAAAAAATACTAATATAACTACAGATATCAATGGAAGCAGTGGTAAATCAATTTCCATATCTACCTCAAATAGTGCGAGCGATGGTAGCAGCGATGATGCAGGTGGTAGTTTATCAATAAGCCCGGGTATTAGCATCTTCCCACCTTCTATTAGTGTTAATGATACATTCACCGCCAAATATGATCACCAATGGAATCATTCGCAAACCTTAACTCAAGGGAAAGATTCAAGCGGCTCAGTTAATAACGGCTGGTCAACATCATTGAATATGAATAATGCCGATGCTGCATACTTCCTACCAATCATGCGCTATGAAAACATCGGAACTGCTCCAGTTTATGATTTAGCTCCAACTTTTACTTTCATGGAACCTAAACAAAAGCTTGTACTTAATTCAGTAACTGCAAAAAGTAACTCGATTGCAAATAGCTTATTGCCTGATAGCTCATATCCCAAAGCTGGTCAGCCAGGGATTTTAATCTCGGGAAATGATGATTTTAATTCACAACCAGCTAGACTAAATAAGAGTCAGATGGACGCATTAGAAAAAAATAAGATTTTTGCTACTTATGTTAATCAGTTTACGGCAAAAGTAAAGTTCTTTAACAACAGTGGCCAGCCGGTTAATCTGCCGGACCGTGATAATAGTTGGGAAGCATATTTAACACAATCTGGGCAGACAACTACACGAATTAAGTTGTTTACACCAGATAGTCAAGTCAAAGTGCGTAAAATTGCCTCTAGAGACCCCGATGTTCCTCAAGAAAATCTATCTAAACCAGAGGTGTTGCTCGAAGATGCTTTAGCGCTGATTGGTGGACTTAAGTATAACCAAGGCACTAAAAAATGGGAAGTCCTTGATGAAG
The DNA here is from genome assembly GCA_019748155.1 of Burkholderiales bacterium. Lineage (GTDB taxonomy): Bacteria > Pseudomonadota > Gammaproteobacteria > Burkholderiales > UBA11063 > Aquella. The sequence goes on from JAIEPY010000057.1 coordinate 1,878, forward strand.
ATGGTAAAGTGACCTATGAGATAGCTGAAATAGAGATATTTTCAGAACCTGATACCATGAAAGAAATCAATAAACAATTACTAGCTATGCCAGGTGCAATAAAACAATTCGGTAAAATTAAGTTACGAGCTAAAATGCAACTAACTGTCTGTCCAAAAGGGATAGTAGTTAATCAGCAAAATAAATCAGTGATTTTATGGCAGAATTGCCAGCCTATGATTTTTAGCAAATTGGTATGGTTTAATAATCCAGCTGAATTTGGTGGTGATAAGGATTTAATTAATATTGTTCGTATTGATGTACCAACTAATTATCGTCTAGGTGATAGTGCTAACATCGATATGTCTACAGGTTTAGCAGATAATTCATTTGATTTATTTTCGAGTGATGTAAATATTATTAGCCAACCTTGGTATTGGGGTAACGGAAATATAGCTATGAAAGTTCAGGGTAAGACTGGTAGTGCCACAGTAACTATAAAATATAAGGGTACTAATATGATAGCTAAAACTCTGACTGTTAATGTTTACAAGCCCCTAGATAAATTAGAGATTTATGCACAACATCAAAATAGATATTATCAGTGGGGAAGTGGGGTCTTCTCAGCGTTTCTTTACAATATTTACTTTAGATTATCAACTCCGGTAGCATCACAAATAAAAAGTTATTCTGTTCAAGTAGATGATGGCGCCTTTCATACGCAACTCAGGTATTCGTATGAAAATAACCAAATTAAGTTGAACCTCCTTGACTATAATGCCGGATACGGAGTTAAAGAGTGGCATCGTGTTATTGTGCGGGCTGAATTAACAAATGGCGACAGCATAAAGGTTATGGAGGAGTATATCCGTAGATAGTGCCCATTTTCACGGTTGGTAATTGATGATTATTGCTAATAATTTTATGTAGAGGTAAGACTAATATGAATTTTAAACCTATTGTGGTGATACTCCTTTGTAGTCTTTGGATAGCTGCTTGTGTTGGAAGCGAGGGTAGTTCAGCTCCTCCAACAAAGACCGTAAATCTAGCTGAACGTATTCTACTGGTACATAGTGAAGAGTTCTGGAAATTTAGAGAAGAAGATAAACAGAAAGCCCATACTTTTCTTGATACCCATCCAATTCACGAGGAAAAAACAGGAGCCGTTGCAGTTGACAATTTAAAAGATGCAGTTTCGCAAATTCCATCGCATATTTTGGAAGGCTTCAAAAATGTAGGCGGCGAGATTGAATTCAATTCGGATAGATTTATTAACAATCAAATTCTTGCCAAAATTGACCCAAGTGCTCCTAATCGAATAGTATTTAATACCCATGTAAATAATCGGAATTTCTCTAGCGAACAAAAGGATATTGCTATTTTTACTATTCTTCAGCAGAAGCAAAATCTGGAATATAAAAAATATGCTGATCCTGCTTCATTAGATAAAAATGATATCAAAAAAGATATCCTAATAGCCAGCTATCGCGATTTTATAGCCAAGGTTCTTGCTGACAGTAATGACACCAGTAATCCGTCTCCACGTGTGGCAAAAGACTTCTTTTTTGGCAAAAACTCGCCATTACATAAATTTGATGATGCAAATAAAATAAAACTAGAAGAAATTGAGGAGAATAAAGAAATTATTCAGCAAGGAATTGCTAAAGCGATTACCTATCACAGCGCGATGAATTCTAGTAAAGGCAATGCATTTTTATCAACTAGATTTCCACACGTAAATAGAACAATTAGCGAATTATATTTTGAACCACATGGTAAATCAATGCCAAAGGATGCTGTAATTCCGGAAATTTTACTGGAGAATCTTCAGGCTGTGGAAGATAGTTTTGCGGTTAGTTCGTCTGCCTTTGATCAGGGAGCATTTAAATATATTTCTTCAGAGCGAATTGGTAAATATATGTCTGTAGCTCCAGATATCAGTTACTCAATCATACGGGATGCTTTGAAAAATCTTCAGTCAACTCAAACCCCGGTTAATCAGCGTGTCGAAAAAGCTTATAAAAATGGTATTGGAGATTGTAATATTCAATCTGTAGTTGTGGCATATTTTTTACGTAATGCTGGGGTAGGTGCTGATATTTATACGCTTTATGGTAAAGGTGGTTATCATTCTGTCGTTTATGCAAACATGGCAAATAACGAAGTATTTATTGTTGATCCTTGGGCTGGGCTAATAACTCCCATAGCTGCTTATGATGAATATTATAAAGATTTTAATTTTAGAGATAAGGATTTTGAATTAAATAAAATATTAAAAGACGTAAGTATTGATCCTCATCCGGAAGATGTTTGTATCTTATGTTAATCTCATTCACCTCAAAACCAGAAAAGTCTCAACGGCAAGACACGCCATAGTAAGCTAAAAAAGCCTGCTTCATTTTTATCTTTTAGTTAAATCTTGATCTGCTCAAAATATTAAGGGCCCTCATTTCTACTCTTTAAATGGGCAGCCATGACTACCTGGCTTCTGGTAGACTTTTTAAGAGTAAATTGTACTAAGCTGGCTAATTGAATGCTAAAAATTTGGTAATTTAATTGGCGCTACTCACATAGTATAAATTTTTATACTTATATTGACTTTGATTATTTATGACTAATAAAGGATAGCTTTTCCCTGAGCTAATTTATTATATGGACGTAGATTATATTAATTAATATACTGTTTTGAATTGTGAAAATGTAGATATGTGCTGGTGGTTGTTTTGAAAGTTAGCACATTTTACACCACCTAAAGAATTGGGTGGTACTGAATTGGGTGGTAGGAGATATGGCGGTATTAATTTATTATGGGGTGGGGTATAGTAGCGGCTGGGTACAAGCAGACATGCGGTGTATTTTTTAATAAGTCCACAGTATATATGTTTCACTTCATCGTAGCTAGATCATCTAGCCAAATTTTAACTTACAAAGGACATAACCATGGTAAGAAATCATAAATTAAAAGTATTAAGTATGGCATTGCTACTTCTAAATGGATGTAGTAATACTGGTAATAGTGGTGGTAGTACAGGAAGAGTTCCAACTACTGAGGAAGCATTAACTTTGGAAAACCCGGTTCGTTTGGATCAGCTTGGAGTATTCCCCGCGAGCAATAGCTCAGCTGCATCTTATTTATTACAATTAACTAACTATAGTAAAGACAAATATACCCTGGATTCAGCACGGGTGATTGATTTAGATACTGGTAAAGATAGTACGCTGGTAAGTGTAGCCTCTCAGGCATGTAGCAGGGTATCGGCTAATGGCCGCTGTACGATTCAATTAACTCCTCATACTTCACAAAGCGCAGATGTTAAGCTGGAAGTAAATCTAAAAGACAAATCTGGTGTAAGTACAACATTAGTACAATTAATTCGGGTTAGTGGTGAGCTGAGTAGCAATAATGGCGGAATTGTGATGCTTAATGATGTTGACCGAATTACAACTGAAGATGGTAACTATAGCTTATCAATTCCGGTGGTCTTAGGTGAAGATTATGATGATATTAAAGCGAGTAACGGAAGTTTAATCTGTAATACTGATGGTTATCAAAAAGGCAGTAGCTGTACTTATCAGCTAAGTGGTAAAGTTGCTGGCACTAGTGCGGTAGTATCTACTCGCTTGGAAGGGATTAAAGCTGGTAAAACGATGACCGTTCAGGAAGCAAATACTAATGTAGAAGTTGCTAAAGGCGCACACCTCTTATTAAGCCATGGTACACGTATTGATTATCCAGAGTCTAGCGCGGAAATAATAGTATTTAATAATGGAAATAGCGTAGCTACTGATGGAACACCAAGTTTTGCGGCTACTACTAGTGCTTTAGAATTTATTATCGCAGGAACTACTTGTACTCAAAGGCTTGATGCAGGTAAAGATTGTAAAGTTAAAGTTAAAGTTAAAGAAAAAAGTACAATCAATGGGCAGGATTCAGTAATAATATCTTATAAAGATGGGCAAGTGAATTATGCAACGCAAACCAATGTGCGTTATAAAGTAGCAGATGCAAATGCTGGTGTGACATTCACGGAGTCAAGTAATAATTTAGCTAATGCAATAGTTGGTGGTAAAACGCGAGAAG
>JAIEPY010000111.1 GCA_019748155.1 Burkholderiales bacterium
AAACTCGACCAGAAAATAGAAATCAGTATTGATAAGCTTGATCAAAAAATGGACTCAAACTATGTAAAACTCGACCAAAAAATTGATACAAGCTTGGCGGAGTTTAAACGTTCGATGGAAGCTATGGAAGCTCGAATGGATAGGCAATTCCATAAAATAGATGGACGAAATAACTGGATAATTGGTACGGTGCTGGCGTGCTTTATAACGTTAACTGGATTAATGGGGCATTGGCTCCATGCTTTTTAAAATATTAAAACGACTCGTGAAATCGGGTGGTTTTTTTAAACTTATTTATTCCGCGGCAATTTCTCAAACCGGGTAGTTATTTGCTGGATGATGAAGTTGTCATTTCTGAAGAGTAGGGACACGTAATGCCACTCTTAAACAGACTGGCTATAGCTAGATTCTCCTGCAGACATTTAACCGAATCTATAAACAAAGGATAACGTCATATGAAACCAATCAACAGTAATAACAGACCGATAAATTATATCTTCTTGATTATTATAATACTAAGTACTTCGATATTGTTTACATGTAGTACAGGCAGCACCAAACAAGCTACAGAACCAAGCATAAGCAGCTTCTCAATCAATGGAACTCCTGGTATTATTACAAGTTATGACAATGCTCTTAATACTACTAACTATAATATTACGATTCAACTACCAGAATCAACTGATGTAACTAATTTGCTTCCAATGTTTACAGTATCACCAAATACAACACAAGTTATAGTAAATCAAACCCCTATTCATAGTGGTAAATCACAACTTGATTTTTCAAATCCAGTGATTTTTACTGCCGTAGGATCTTCATCTTCAGACGTTACTACTTACACTGTAGCGGTTAATTATGGGGTCTTAACCAGCAACATTACTGAAAGAACTTATTACTCAATCAAAAATGGATTGAGTACGAATGTGGCTGTAACTTTAACTGGGGCATATAGTGCTAATGGTAAAAAAATATCTTCAAATCAAGTCTACAAAATTGAGAGTATTGAGTTAGTAGGTAAGCCTAGCTTTGAGGAAATAATAAGTGGTACTGCTAATAGTGTGCTGTACGTACCTCCTTTGTACACATCTAATAATTTATCGCAAATACCTATTGGTACACCGATTGCATTGGTTTTTATAGCTGCTTTTTTATTGTTTCACCCGCACCTGTATTATTATTATCCAACATTAAGTTATCACATTCCAGTAGTGCCATAATGAATCATGATAAGTGAAAACAATCCTGTCTTAAGGATATTTTAGAATTTAAATGTTGCACCAACAATTTAATATGGAAATTTAAGCGGAATTAGCTTGCTGATTACGCTTCTTTAACGCCTAGCAATATTTCAATTTCCGCATTTTCTGGGTTAGCTGCATTTATACCATAGATTTCAAAATCTGCATAATAGGTTCGTGGAATATCTAGCGCCCAAATTTCTTTCCATGCATCATAGACGATCCCCGCAAACAAATTACCTTTAGCCATCTTCTTGATATATGTTCCGCCGTTGAAATGTTTTCCGATTAGATTATCAGGAATATTCTTGAGGTTCTCTACCTGACAACCCAATAGCGCAAGATATGGCTTAGTATAATCGCTTTCATAGTCGGTATAAATACAGTAAACATCATTGCTTGTTTTACCGGGAATTTTGTCCGCAATATTCTCAGAGATAAATCTATTCCATAAGCCTTGCATATCCTGCTGTAATTTTGCCAAATCATTATTGGAGGTCTTAACTGCAATCCCGATAATATTAAATGCGGGTATATTTATGCTATTCATGGTTCTTTTCTCTTCTGCTGTTGTTATAAGACACATAATTCTAACAGTTTTAGTTAGTAAATATTTCTAAAAAAAGACTATTAAAATACTCAAGAATTTTCAATTTTCTTAGTATTGGGTGTAAACTAAAACTATAACAATGCCTTATGTTTGGGGTGGTTTTGTCTGATGAAGAGTTGGGTGGTAGTGATTTGGGGTTGTAGCCAAGGGGGTGTTTGCTATACAATCGGTAGTATAAATATATTCTTGCGGTAAAAACTAAAGAGCAGTTGATTAAAATTGCACTTATTTATACCGCGGTAATTTCTTAAACCTGGTCTTGATTATAATACAGCTAACCATTTCGATACTATTTGCATGTAGCACAGGCATCACCAAACAAGCATAATCAGCTTCTCAATCAATGGAACTCCTGGTATTATCACAAGTTATGACAATACTCGTAATACTACTAATTATAATATTACGAGGGTAAACTTCAGCGCTTATTCTTATCAAGTGAGATTGTGCCGATTTTAAGTTTCCATTTGTGTTAACTTTTCACGGGCTAAAGTGAATTGTTATTTTAGCATATTCGCTATTATTGTAATCATCTCAGCTATCTTAGGGTTGGTGTGCTGTTATAATTGTTTAATTCTGGATTGAGTGATTATGGACTTATTTTATAATTTTATACTAAATCTTAAAGGAGAGAAACTAGTGAATAAATTAGAAATTAAATATTTAATGGGTGGTAGTGCTTTTTTTATGGGTGTAATCCTTAACGGCTGCGGTGGTGGTAATAGTTCTTTCGCTCAAACTAGTGAGTTAGATAGTGGAGTTTTTAACCAAGAATTAATCATTAATAATGATAATAAACCATTACTAAACTTTATTACGGGGACAAATAGCACAGAATCATCAGTTCAAATAACCCTAAATAATATTAGTAAATCAAGAGTTGAAAATATTAAACTAAGCCTACCACAAAAATTTAGCTTAAATAGAGCTGGCACAAATAGCTGTGAGATATTTGATCATCAATTAGTATCTGGCACATTAGAACCAAAATCATCATGTAATTTGATCGTTACTTATAATGATCCATCAGTTATAAATAAAACGATAGCTAGTTTGGAGATGAGTTATAACATTGGCAATTATAATAATCATAAAGCACAAAGCTATGAGCTATACTATTCTACGATTACTAAGGATTTTCAATGGCAGTTGCTGGGTAATAGCGAACAAAGCCGGGGAGATAATTTTATTGGTGCGTGGACTGCTATTCGCAAGTTGGGTAAAGTTCCGGGCGAGTCGGTAACAATTGCGGTTATTGATACAGGTTATACACCACACCCAAATTATATATCTAATTTTTATGAAAATGAATCAGGTGTTTACGGGTATGACTTTAAAGAAGAGTCTAAACTAGATGGGTTGGACAGTGGTGATTTTGTTGCGCAAAATGAATGCGGAGAAAGTACACCAGCTAGAAATTCTGGTTGGCATGGTTCTCACGTAACCGGGATGATTGTGGGTAATGGCCTGGATAGGATTTATGGTGGAGCGTATGGTGCTAAAGTCGTACCCATCCGAGCATTGGGGAAATGTGGCGGAACAATTTCTAGCGTGGGCAACTCAATTATGTGGGCAATAAACGAACATCCTACATCTGCAAATCCCCATCCTGTAGATATTATTAATCTGAGCTTGGGGGGGGAAGGTGAGTGTCCACAGCAATATCAAGATGCAATAGATCAAGCTTTAGCGAAAAATGTTATTGTAGTGGTTAGTGCAGGGAATAGTACAGACGATGTTAGCAAGTATCGCCCAGCTAATTGCAAAGGCGTTATTAGTGTTGCTGCATTAGCTGCCAAAAATAAGCTTTCTTCATACTCCAACTACGGAAACACTAGTATTGCAGCTGCTGGTGGTGATGGTCGTAGTGATGGTTCCCAATCAATTTTATCCGCGATTTGGAATTCCAAAGAAGGCTTTAATCGCATTGATGGTGGTAGCTATGGTGGCAAATCTGGTACATCAATGGCTGCTCCAAGCGTAAGCGCAGCAATCGCAGATATTATCAGCTTAATGAAGGCATATAATAATCCATATACACCTGAAATTATTGAGGAAATTATTAAGAATAGCGCTCAGAGTGATTTCCAGAAATATAGTACCGACTTAAGTAAGAGTATTACATCTAAAAGGTTAGATGTGGAATCAGCTGTCAAATATACAATCAATAACTACCTGAAAATTAATAATTAAATTAACGGAGAAAAAAATGAAGAAATTTATAATACTATTTTTATGCTTAAATTTTGTATATGCTTTTGCTGATACCACATTAATCATTAAATATAAGCCATCTACAAATGATGCTAGTCAGCTAAGACATAAATCAATTTCAAGCAAACAACTAAATGCTAGATTAATGCAGCCTCTGACCACTCAAAATATCAAAAGTATAGATTCTTTATTGTTGCAGCTAGAGGGTGTTGATAATGACATTAAAGTAGTAAGCGATAAAGGCTTAGCGATTGGAGCGCATCAATTAAAGATAAATAAGACGCTAAATCAAAAACACCAGAAACAGTTATTAGGCTTAATAAAACAAAATATCCCTAATCTTGATTATGTTGAATTTGATGCAGCCGTATATCCAAATTGATAGCTTCTAAATAAGTAAAAATTTAACCAGTTAGTCCATTTTTATGGTTCTTTTCTTTTCTGCTGTTGTTATAAGACACATAATTCTAACCGTTTTAGTTAGTAAATATTTCTAAAAAAGACTATTAAAATACTCAAGAATTTTCAATTTTCTTAGTATTGGGTGTAAACTAAAACTATAACAATGCCTTATGTTTGGGGTGGTTTTGTCTGATGAAGAATTGGGTGGTAGTGATTTGGGGTTGTAGCCAAGAGAGTATTTGCTATACAATCAGCCGTATGAATTTGGCGCATGATTAAGCGTTAAGTAACGCTATAGAATGCTTTAAATGTTAATTTTGAACTGTGAGGAGTAGAAATGCAAGTAAGGTCTAGTTATTTATTAGGTGGTTTGGTATTTAGTTCGCTACATTTGGCGAGTGCGGTTAGTTTTAGTGGCGATTTTACTGCTAGTAAAATTTGTCCATTATATGTTTCCAAAAACCAACAAACCAATCCTGGAAATATCGTTACTCAGTTTAATCAAGTCTATAAAATTAAAGAAGCAAATGCTACTCCTGCCAGCTGGTATCGTGTTGTGGCAAATGCTCAGGGAGAACTACGCTGGGTTGAAGCTAGTTGCGGCAGTGTGAGCGGTGGTAGTGGTACGACAGATCCAATTGAACCAGGTCAACAATGTGTACAAAGCGCAGGTAAAGCTGATGGTTATGTTTTTGCGGTGAGCATGCAGGCAGCATTTTGTGAAACTGGCGGTTATGCTAAGGGTAAACCTGAATGTACCAATTTAACTGCCGGATCACCTTATACCAGTCAGTTTAGTTTACATGGTCTATGGCCAAATCAAAACTCTTGTGGAACTAATTATGGCTTTTGTGATAACACCGCTAAGAAAAATACTCACTGTGAATATACTCCGATTGCGCTTAATTCATCAAATGAAACTAACTTAAAAAAATATATGGCAAGTTATCAGTATGGCTCTTGCTTAGAGCGTCATGAGTGGTATAAACATGGCAGCTGTCAGTTGCGCTCGCAAGATGATTATTATGCATTGGCGGTTAACTTAACTGAGCAAATGAATAATTCACCAATCGGTACATTTATTAAAAACAGCACTGGTCAAACTGTAACCGTAGCAAACTTTAAACAATTATTTGAACAATCATTTGGAACTGGTAGCAGTAAAAAAATTAAGTTAATCTGTAAAAACACATTATTAACCGATGTTTATATCGAATTACCAAATTTAGATGGCCGAGATGAAACTAAGCTAACCGAATTATTACCCTTAGCTAAAGATAATACTAGCGGTAGTTGTGGAACTCAATTCAAACTCTCGAGTTTTAGTGTGAATTAACCAGCTTATCTTACATTATTAAAATGACCGTAGCCTATCTAAGCTACGGTTTGTCATTTTTGATTCGGTTTTAAATCTAATCAATTCAATGTAATAGATCTCTTACCCCAGCAATTATTTACTATTGTGGTTAATTATGCAAAAATGTATAAGAGTTATACAAAAATGTCTATATACAATAAATATTCCATTTGCTACAATTAATTCCTCATTAAGAGGAAATGTGCGTTTAATTATGTACATAATAATAAAATGAAGCTAAAGAGG
>JAIEPY010000064.1 GCA_019748155.1 Burkholderiales bacterium
TGGGCAACCCTCACATAAAACTTCAAGTTCTACATAAATTCAATTCTAACTACCCTTAAAATTTATCATGTAGCAAGCTAGAACACTTAACTCTTGCTGAGCTGTGTATAATTTATTTAAGTTACGTCCCGTGATGATTACTTGATGTCCGGCTTGTAAAAGTTTTTGCGCAGAAGCTTTGCCTATTCCTGTACTGCCACCGATAATTAAAACTGTTGTTATCTTCATTGCTAGATTACTCCTAAAAGTGTGTTTTATGATGATGTTTGCGTTAATTGATATTTGCAAGTAAATTTATTTACAGAAGCTATTATACCGACTAGTAGGTAGAATAGCAAATTTAAATTATAGGTTTCTGTGTTGGATAAGGATGTTTGTTAATGTTTTAATGGTAATATAATTAAAATCAGCTTGTTAGATTAATTTATTTATTAAAGTTAATTTTGAAAAAATAGAATTGCTCACACAAATATATGAAAGCGAAGTAAGAAGTATTAGATCAAAATTGACGCTTTGACCTGCCGCGGGGTGGTTAATTAGTCAAAAAGCTAACGTAGTTTCTTATTCATTCAGCGATAGGATATTTATTGGTCTAATGTTGCATTTTAAAGCACTTAATCAGTTGAGTACAATTTTATCAAGCTGTTTTGAACATTTAGACTGGAGTTGCATCGGGTGTATTTGATACTTGTGTTAAAATCTGCCTATGTGATTTATTAGCGGATGTAGCTTGCTTTAGAACGAGACAGATAACTATTTTATTTTGCTACGAGTAATAATATGCCAAAAATTTTAAAACTCATGAAAAATGAGCTCCATTTACCAATCATTGTCGTGATTCTTGCGATTTTAATTGGAATTTACCATATTTTTTCTTATCTGATTCCGTTTACGGATAATGCTTTTGTTGTGACTAATATTTCACCGGTGGCGGCTGATGTATCTGGTTTTATTACTGATATTCATGTTAAAAATGGTCAAGCTGTCAAAAAAAATGACCCGATTTTCACCGTTTATCAATTACCATATCAATTAGCTTATCAACAAGCAAGTGCTGACTATCAGGAAGGGCTGAAAAAAATTATTGTATTGCAAAAGCAAATTGATCGTAGTAATGCATTAATTAAATCCACCGAAGCGGAATTAAATAAAACTAAATATGAGTTAGGACTCAAACAAGATCAAGATGTGGTTGAAGCAGTATCTAAGCTTGAAGTTAAAAAGCTCTCCTATGATGTAGAAACACTGGCAAATAAATTAGCTTCTTTACATCAGGAAGTTGAAGTTTTAAAGGCGGAGATTGAGCAACAGAAACAAACTGTAGCTAGTCTTAAAGCTAAGATGGCACAGGCACAAGTCAATCTCGATCTGACGATAGTTCGTGCACCCAGTGATGGTGTGGTTGATAATCTCTATGTAGCACTTAATACCCCGGTGAAAATTCATGAGCCGTTATTTTCTTTTATTGACACGTCTAACTACTATATTCAGGCAAATTTTAATGAAACTGATTTAAGAAACGTGCGGGTAGGGGATAAAGTTACAATTATGCTCCGGATGTATTATTTTGATCGAATTTTCCACGGCGAAATTGTTAATACGCTTTGGGCCGCAGATCGGCAAACTACTGCACCGAAGAGCCAGCTGCAAAAAGTAGTTAATGAAAATGAGTGGTTACTACTACCGCAACGCTTTCCATTGCAAATAAAAATTTTAGACCCAGATCCTAATTATCCGTTGAATCCAGGCTCGAGTGCATATGTTTATATCTCGACTAAAAAATAGTCTGGCGAATTACGATCGCTTCGCCGAACATCGGATTAATGGACTTAAAGCGGTATTTGTATTAGAATTACTTTTTGGCTTTAATTATGTCTTTGGTATGCCAAATCCGTATTTCTATTATTTCTATATTCCGTTAACTGCCTTTGCTGCCGAGTTAGTTGGTAATACTCTTCAGGAAAAATATTTATTTTATTTTTTCACGGTAATGGGGAGTGTTTTAGCGGTATTTTGCTTTGGCGTATTTTCCAGCTATAAAATATTTTTTGTTTTCTTTGTCTTTTTTTATTCAATCTGGCTCTATTTTACGGCATTATACTTTCTCAAAAGTATGTTGGTTCCAGTCCCATTAATTTTAAGTCTTGCTGCTTACTCCATGACTTATGGTGATACTAATAGTAATTTTTATATCGCGCTAAATCATAGCTTACAAACTTTTGTCGCGATGTTGCTAGTCTTTGCGGGTTTATTTTTATTTCCTAAGACCTATTATCTGTCAATTTGGCGACGTGGTTTTTATAATGCACTATCAAGCATGGAAACTGTAACATTTGCTATTAGCCATAATCGTGATATTGATGTGCCAATTATTCCTGGAACGGTAATTATGGAGCGCTATGCTAAAATGATTTCACGTCGCGATAAGTATTTTAGTGTTTTGAAAATCACCTTGCTAAGCCTTGATCTGGTTATGGCAATGTCATACTTAGTTTCATTTCGTAAACAATTAAGAACGCCATACATTGTTGTATTGCACAAATATCTTGTATTATTGAAAGAACATTGCTTTGAGCGTAAGATGATTTTCATCGCAGAGCATGAACGTAGTGTTTTCCAAGAGACTTATGAGCTAAGAACGCTATATCAGTTAATCAATAGTTGGAATTACCTATGTTCTCAAAGCTAAGCTCGCCGAATTTGAGTTACCGGACACTCAGAGCCTTGCATATATGTATTGTCTTTACCTTTACCATTTGGTTCCAGGAAATACTGCGTTTTCCGCGTGCAGGGTGGACTGGTTTTGCAGTAATGATGATTTATGCAGGCTTTGATAGTGGGACAACTTTGTTTCGCGCCTACCATCGCTTTTGGGGGATGTTATTGGGATTATTCAGTGGTTACCTGTTATGGTTTATGGGGCATTTGGATTACCGAACACTTATTTTAATCATCCCATTAACTGTTTTTTTTGCCTATTTTCTAGTTGGACATGCTTACAGTGTACCAACTGCATTTACGGTTAATACTGCAGTTATCGGGACGGGGTATTTTTATGCGCACAATTCATTTTCAATTATGTTTTTCCTAGTTGACTATGCAATTTGTACGCTATTTGCATTTGTAATTATCTTACTCTTTGAACACTTCTGGTTTCGTAGGCATCATATGATGCAGCGGTTTATTCGAGATACCCAGAATGAGGTGTTGCAACATTTGTCTGAATTGGTGGATTTGTTAAATCAAGATAAAATTCAGCGTACTAAATGGTATCATGGTTGTGTGGCACTCAATCGCAGTTTGAATGAGGTTAATAATTTAGTTCGTAATGCACAATTTTTACATAGTTCTGAACAAGCGGTTGGTGATGAATTTAATTATTTTGTAGCATTAAGCAATCGGGTTTTTGTTGCATTGAAAGCGCTTTATTCTGCATATTATACCAAGCGTTATCATAAATATGATTATTTTGACCTCTATAATCAAGTTCAAGCTGATTTAGCGCAGCTAACCTCTTTGCTTGAACATAAAATTAGTATTAATTCCGGAGTTATCCATGAAGCACATAATTAAACCGTTGGCATTATTACCGTTTATTTTATTGGGGTGTGCCTATAATAATACTTACCATAAGCCTGATGTTCCGGTTAAAAACCAATGGTCAGTTCCGGATCGTAATATTGAATCTGGTAATGAGAGCAATTTACCCTATATTGCGTGGTGGCAAGGGTTTAATGATCCGCTGCTAAATCAGCTGATTGAAAGTGGCTTGGCGAATAATAACTCGCTAAATATGTCACGTGGGCATATTGAAGCCGCCGAAGGTGAGCTTAAAAAAGTTCAGTTTCAATGGATTCCAGATGTTAGTGTACTGCTTGGTTATTCCAATAATCCAGCCACTGGTTTTCCGGGGCTTTTAGCTTTAATTGCACCTAATTATACAATGAATGTTTTTAGCCAGATTAAGCAGCAAAAAAAAGCTAAGTATGAATTAGCCGAAGCTAAAGCAGAAGATGATGCGATTAAACTTACGGTAATTAGTCAGATAACGGCGAGTTATTTTACTTATTTGGCTGAAATTGAACGAAGAGCATTGCTTCAGCATTTGGAGAATGATATAACTCATCAGGCGGATATTGCGGCTAAAGTTTATCGAGGTGGTTTAAGTGCAGATATTAATGTCGAAGAACTACGTTCACAGGTAAATCTAATTCGTGGTGAACAACAAGTAATTGAGCAAAATATTGTTGTCAGTCGTAATGCCTTGCAGTATTTGATCAATCATAATCCTGGAAATTTAAAAACTACCAAGCCGTTTGCTGATTTTAATAATAAAAAATTAATTCCCGGGGCATTGCCTCTGACTGTGCTGGAAAATCGCCCAGATATGCAAATGGCAGAAAACCGTCTGCGAGCATCTAATGAAGGAATTGGTTTAGCTGCCAGCGAATTACTGCCTACCGTGCAATTAGATTTTATTGGCGGGCCGGTAGCTGGAAATAATAACTATTATTTTCCAACACCATTAACTACCAATAATATGGTTGACTTTAATGATCAATTATTAAAAATTCCGGTATTTAAAATGTCTGCCTTTGGTGAGATAGCAAAAGCGCGCGGACTGGATAAGGTTTCCTATTATAACTACGTTGAGACATTACAAAAAGCACTCCGTGATACGACTAATGCGCTTTCTGCCAATCAACGCTTAACCGAGAAGCTCACGCAAACCGAATCGGCGACTGCTCATCTGGCAAAAGCTTATAATCTGAATCAGCGTTTATACCAAAAAGGTATTCAAAGCTATTTGTCTACTTTGAATAGTAAGATTGCTTGGGATAGAATTCAGATTAATCTAAATCAAGATAAATTGCAGCAACTTTTGACGATAGTTAATCTTTATCAAGAGGTAGCTGGAGGTTATAAATCAGGCGAAAAAGCAGAATCGAGTAATTAACTATCTGGCAACTTATTTGAGTGAATGACTCCTACCAAAATTTGTTTTCTTGTAGTTATCGCAGGAATCAGGCATAAAGCTATTATTTAATTACGTGGTCTTTAAATTGAGTAGTCATAGGCAAATCAATTTTAAAGCATTCTTTCAAAGTTGCTAGATAGGTAGTTTCTGGGATATCAGTTACCTGATTCTGCCCAAATCTGCGAATTTTCAGCTCATTGTTATTTAAAATAATCCGCCCCTCTGGGATAGGTAAGGTACAAACTCGGTTGTGGGTTAAAAAAGGGTGGAATTTAGCAATATAGTGATTTAACGGCTCATAATCAATTGGTAAATAGGGATTTAATCTAAATGAGTATAAATTGTTCCACGCATCTTTGATTAATACCTGTAACACATAATCATCATCAAGCATAATCAGTTTAAAAGTTTCGGCAAATTGTTTGACGCTAACATCGACGATAAATGGCAATGGTTCAATTAAACCATTGCCACCCAGACCAACATCGGCTAAATATAAATTATCATCCAGCGCAACTAGAAGTAGTTGATGGTCAATCATCTCTTCTACCCGTCCAACTAATCTAGTCACGCTAAAGCCCAATTGCTCTAAAACTAATGCCAGCAAGCCATTGGTTTCATAACAGTAACCACCACGCTTTTGATAAATTAATTTATTGGCTAATGATTGAGCATCAAGTTTAATTGGTTGATCGCGGTCTAAGCTGGTGTCAAAGAGCGCTAGGTTCTCAAAGGGAATACTAAACGCATGGGCGCGGTGAATCGCAAAAAATGTTTCATGGCTGAGATTTATAGTTCTAGTGTAAGCAATACGTGCAAAATAGTCTGGTAAATTAATCATTTAGTCTATCCATTGTAAATATTGTAATAAATATACCCAAGTATATAAGCGGTATTGTACAATACTTATTCTCTAAGATAAGTTTTTAAAATTTCTTACTTTATTATCGGTTGCGCATTTATAACCCAGAAAAATACACGCCTATTTTGCAAAAATTCATGGGTTAGCCAGTTAGAGTGCTATACTTTGTTGTAGATTGTGAAAAAATAATTTATTTTACATAAGTATTTCAGTGGCATAAATATGTGGATTATGTTATATATAGTGTTAATTAGTTTATTGGGAGCTTGTAACATGGTAGTACAAAATACAACACTAGATAATTCGCCACAATCATTAAGTATTTCTGCCTTCAAGGACATTACCGCTTTTGTTTTAGAAACTGCAGCGAGTGAGCATTTAATTAAAGCTAATATCAAGGTAACTGCTCGCCCAGTAAAATATATTAAAAAAAGTTAAAAAATAGCTTGACAGGTTTTTTAGTGTTACTCCATGCA
>JAIEPY010000114.1 GCA_019748155.1 Burkholderiales bacterium
AATTATTTACTCTGTGGGAATTTTAGCATACTACTCAACCTAAACGCTGGGGTTTATTAGGGGGCTGAGTAGTAACTTTGTTTACTCACTGATAATTCATTAGCAATCCAATCATAACTTTTCCCCGCTTGTAGGAATATTCGGATTTTTTCAGTTTTGTTTGCTGTGGTTTTATTTTTGCTGCCTAGAGCACGACCAAATTTTACCCCATCAGCTTTAGCTTTTTCAATCCCCGCTTTAGTCCGTGCATTAATCATACCGCGTTCTAACTCTGCGAATACTCCAGCTATCTGAAAAAAAGCTCGCCCCATAGGTGAAGTAGTATCCACTTTATCACCAGAGTCCAAAGAGATAAGATCAACTGATTTACTATTGAAGAGTTCTATAATTTCAATTAGCCCCTTAAGCGATCGTGCTATGCGGTCAATCTTATACACAACGACAACATCTCCTGCCCGGATGTCATTCAACATAGCTGTCAATTGGCTACGATGGTTGTCTTTAGCGCTAACAGATTCGCTATATGTTTTTAGACAACCAGCTTCAGCAAGTGCCTGTTTTTGCAGATCCAAATCTTGGCCATTACTGCTAACCCGAGCATAACCCATTTTCATGACACCTCCAGTACAAATAAATTTAATATTTCAAATTGTACTATAACGGTACAAAATAGTCAATTATTTCTTGCATATTGTACTACAAATTTGCATTGGTTATTGAGTACAGAAAACCTGTAGTTTGATTGTACTATGATTTATGATTTTGAGCCATTCGGATTACTTGGTTGATTATATAATTAATATGATATAATCCGTAAAATGTATTTGATACGTGTTATTTGTAAAAGTACCAAAATGTTAAATTTAATTTAAAGGAAAAGTTATGCCGAGTGATTTGTATTATAATAATATTATTACTTCAATGGGAGTTTATGCTTCCAAAAATATCTCACTCAAAGCAGAAAAAATTCCTGGGGTGATGAATTTAAGTTTTGGTGAACCTGAATTTGGTCCGCCTGAATATTTACTTGAAAAAATTCAAGCTGAAGGTTTGTCATTAGAAACCTTTCTAAGTTCAGTAAAACGATATGAAGACCCAAGAGGTTCTCTAAAGCTAAGAAAAGCAGTTTCTAGCTGGTATCATCAGCATTATGGATTGATAATTAACCCAGAGACTGAAATTATGATAACACATGGTGGTGTTGAGGCCATAACATTATCTATTCTTTGCACATCTGATGCTGGAGATAGTATTATGATTAGCAGCCCATCTTATATGCTATATGAAAGAACAATAAAGATATTGAATAGGGAGCCATTTTCCCTAGAAAGATCAACAAGTGATTCTCAATACGCAGATGCGTTAAATGAGGAACTGAGTGATCTCTTGAAAAATAAGCATAAAATAAGAATGATGATAGTAAACTCACCTGAAAATCCTAGTGGTTATGTACTGAATAAAGAAGATTGGGAAGCTGTTCATAAATTTTGTTCTACAAATGACATTTGGTTGGTGCATGATGAGGTATATGACACTATGCATTTTACAAGAGATCATAAACCCGCAGGAACTTCGTCTTTATTGCCTAAAAACTCTGTTATTATAAATAGTTTTTCAAAAAAATTTGGAATTCCTGGATTAAGAATCGGTTGGCTAATAGCAAATGAGGAATTTATTGAACAGGCAGCGAAAGCGCATGATTATATGTATTTAGGTGTAAATATTCAATATGAAGAAATTGCACGTCTAATATTAGAGGATACTGAAATTGATAAATGGCTAATAGCCAATTCAGCAAAAATCCATCAAAGAGCCTTGAAAATGACAAGTATATTAACTGAAGAAATGGGATACGCATGGGATAGGCCACCATATGGTGCAATGTTCCTATTTCCAAATGTAGAAAATCTTTATAAAACCATTCCTGCACGATTTCGAAAAGATAACTTAACAGTTGGTGAAGCTGTTGCTGATTATTTACTAGAAGTTAAAAAAGTCGCGGTTGTTCCGGGTATAGTGTATGGAAAAAACTCATCAAATCATATTCGTATTGTACTTTGCAGTTCGGATGATATTTTTGAAAATGCATTAAACCAATTATCTAGATAATAAGAAGATATTTATGCTATTTGAAGACGGATATTTTGTTTTAAATTCCTATTGGGATAATAAAACATTTGCTTATATTTGTGATTGCTATAATAATATTTTAGAAGATGCCAATCAACTTGCAGATTTTGTTAAACAATCTAAAAGTACGTTTTCGGACTACTATAAAGAAAATAAATCTCTAATAGTTGTTCCTGAAAATAATAATACAACAATTTGTAGATTTGAGTATATTATTGGTCATTTGCCAGAATTTAAGAAAATCAGTGATAATTTATGCCTTGAACTGAAGAATCTTACTGGGAAACAATTTCGCTTATTTAAGGATAAATGTAATATCAAATCGCCAGGCGGTGGCGCATTTCCACCGCATCAAGATGCACCCGCATATATCAATTTTACCCCTACATATCATGTAACAGCAGCTATTTTATTAGATGCCGCTACCGAAGAAAATGGCTGTTTAGAGATGGCCACAAATTATCTAAAAACGCATACTAATAAGAAAACAGATATAGTAACAAAAGTTGGTACGAGACCAATTTTTGAATACTATATTGGTGGCGAGCGAAATGGAACAATTATCGATGAAATACAGAATCAATTCTCGTGGGAAAAGCAAATTCTTGATGCAAATAATGTGGTCTTTTTTGATTCATTTATTCCACATCAGTCTAAAATAAATCTTTCTAAGTCTCATCGCCGAATAATATATTTAACGTTTAACCTTGAAGATGAGGGTGATCATTATGAAAATTATTATGAAAAGAAAAGACACGAATATTCAAACCCTATCTTTCATATAGCAACCCCTTACAGTACATAATCAAATTAGCTGTGAAAATAAATATGATTGATATAATTAACAGAAGCACAGGACCAACTAATCTTCCTGATAAAGTGCGTGAAACGCTGAGTAACCAAGTTATTAGTCACAGAAGTGTGCAGTTTGAAAAATTAATTGAAAATATAACGAATAACTTATCTTTAATGGTGAACTCTCCAGAAAGGCCTTTATTATTAACTGGTTCTGGAACTGCTGGGTTAGATGCAGGGATTTCAAGTATTGTAACAAAGTCTGATACTATTCTAATTTTATCAGCTGGTTATTATGGAAATCTTTTAGGCGCAATTGCTAAAACATATTGCAATAATATAGATATTATAAATTATGAACCTGGATTACCAATTGATGGCAATGAATTAAGAGTTATATTAACAAAGAAGTCTTATGATATAGTCTTAATGACGCACTCCGAAAGCTCAACTGGTGTATTACATCCAATAAAAGACATAATTAATACGATAAAAAAGTATTCAGATGCTTTAATTTTGATTGATGCAGTTAGCAGCTTAGGCACCACGTTAATTAATTTTAAAGAATGGGATATTGACTTAATGGTGTCTGCAACTCAAAAGGGTATAATGTCACCTCCAGGTGTTGCAATTATATTTTTAAGTGAAAGAGCTAAGAAGAAAGTTATTTCAAATACCGCTAATAATTTTTATTATGATCTAAAAAAGTATATTAGCTGTATGTCAAACTTTCAAGTTCCTTTTACTCCTGCTATTAATACGTTGTTTGGTTTAAATACCGCGCTTGAATTAATTAGAGAAGAGAAGCTTGATAATGTATATAATCGCCATAATAATGCTTCAAAAATAATTATTACAACCTTTGATAACTCAGCAGTTAAACTATTTGCTAAATCACACCATGCCCCAGGAATCACTTCTCTTTTACTGCCTAATAATTACGATGCGGTAAAAATACAGCAGTACCTTGCGAATGAGCTGAACATTTTTATTTCAACGGGTTTATCATTTTGGACAAATAACGTACTAAGAATTGGACACATGGGGTGTTTTAAACTTGAGGAAATTTCAAGGTCTGCAATTAGTATTAGAAATTCATTTAAGGATTAAATTTTGAGTATTCAAGTATCCGTTTACAATAGCTTAAATGACCTAACATATTCTTCATATTATAAATTTTATAAAAGCATCCAAGCCTCAATATTTTATAGTTGGGAATTTTTGCTTGCAGTAGAGAAATTTCCGTTACTTCCAACAATCAAAGTGTTTTATATTGTCGTAAGTGATTGTGACGAATTAGTCGGATTTCTACCATTATATTTACAAAAAAATGTTGATCCATTTAATGTGTTAAGTCAAAGTACGGGTTATTCATTAACTAAAGATACCAAAGGAATTTTTTCTCATATCATGCATGTGAGTGATTCTAAAATACTAGCATTTGATACCCCAGATAATATAATAGTTGACAAAATTTTAAGCTGTATGAGAGATATTCGATTAGACGAAAAAATTGAATGTTGTGGCATTCTAAATATTGATACTAATTACTTAAATTACACTATTGATATTTTCCAGAAATATGATTTTAAAATTAACTATATGTGGAATAGGTATAAGACGGATGTGTATAAATATAGAGAACTCAATGAAGTAATTGAAGCACTTCCTAGGAATGGTCGTCAGGAAGTAAATAGACAGATACGGAAATATAATTTAACGGAGTCTTCAGTAGAATGGAAAAATATTAGAGACACAAATTTAGAAATGGTAGTGAACTTAATTTATGAGACCACTGATAAATATGGCACTGGCGCTTATTATCCCAAAGAGGCCATGTATAATTTTTTAATAAATTGCGATAAGATAGCTAAAATCATAGAAATAAAATTTATTAATCAAGTTGTAGCTGTGGGAGTTGTATTTTTAGATAATGAGACGTTACATTTTTGGGCATTGGGAGTCAACTACACGATTACAGAGTATAGCCCATATACCATTTTATATGTTAATCTGTATAAATATGCAATTTCAAATAACTATAGAACTATTGAAGTAGGCCGTACGACTCAATCTATAAAAGAAAGACTAGGGTTTTCTGCAGTACCTTTACAGTCTATAATTAATTTTAATTAAAAAGGAGAATTTAAATGTTTAATAGCGAATTATTAGATTATATAGTTTGCCCAATAACCCGAAAACCATTAATATATGATGAAATTAATGATTATCTTATTTCTAAAGATATTAGCGTAGCATATCCTGTTACTAATGGTATTCCTAATTTAATCACAAGTGAATCAATTAAAATTAGTAAAGTGGAGGTGATTAAATGAGTAAATATGAGCGTTATGATGAAATTAGTAAAAATTATGATAAGACCCGAAGTGCTGTTGGTATAGAAATTGTTCTCGGATACATATTAACAATACCAGAAAAATTAGAAAACATTAAGGTGCTTGATGCTGGTTGTGGAACTGGTAATTATGCAATGCACTTAAAAGAGCGGCTCCCAAATGTGATTTCAGCTGATTTTAGTCAGGGTATGCTAAATAAGGCAAAAGAAAAATATGAATTACATAATCAAAAAAATGATGACTTAATTCGTTGTGATATTTCAGATCTTCCATTCAAAGATAGTTGTTTTGATGCAATTATTTGTAATCAATCTCTACATCATTTGGATGATGAGAATACAGGTTTTAAAAATCATCAAAAATTCTTTGCTCATGCATTTAAAGCTTTAAAACCTAATGGTTTATTAATAATTAATACTATTACTCATGAGCAGTTAGAAGATGGCGTATGGTGGGGAAAACTGATAAAGCCAGCTGTAGATAGAATGAAAAAGCGGTTTATGCCTGATGAACATTTAATTAGCTTACTTAATGAATTTGGTTTTGTGTCAACTGAGAAAATAGTACCAACATCAACTATAATTCAAGAAAAAGGCTATTTTGATCCAGAGTCGCTATATCGAAAAGAATTCAGAGATGGTGATTCGCACTTTTCTTTATTAACAGAGAATGAGTTAAATAGCGTATTTAATCAACTAAATGATTTAACAAATAATGGGGGACTCAGCGCGTACATTAGTTCAAGAGACCTGTTAAGGCAGAGAATTGGACAATTCTGCTATATAATAGCAAGAAAATAAAGAAATATAACCGTCAATATAATAATGTTTTATCAAGATATTTAGATAGATTAGCTTTAAAAGGGTATAAAATGAAAGGGTCAATCAGTAAAAATAATACTTTTTTCAGGAGTATATTGAATTCTCTTTTTTTAACATATGCGGGATGGAATAAAAGACCGCCTTTTTTGAACTCAAGAAAGGTTGTTACTACTCAGCCCCCTAGTAAAAGCTAGCGTTTTGGTTGAGTAGTATGCTAAAATTCCCCCAGAGTAAATAAT
>JAIEPY010000088.1 GCA_019748155.1 Burkholderiales bacterium
TGATGAATACAAGCTTACATATGGTGATCTTAGCTTTTGTAGCATTAATTTTAAGAAGATTCTAAACAGGTTCTAAGAAGAAAATCCATTTCTGCTACTTGATTGACTGGTGTTACAACTCCATGACCAGAGATATTGCAGCTCGCATTATTGGCTAGTGAAATATTTGAGCATCCAGAACTATCTAATGTTATCCCTAAAGGAGCGCCATTATTGTTTACAGTAGCTTGACCAAGATTTATGGCCGCTCCAGTATTATTGGTAAAGATGAACGTCGGATTATAGGATTCGCCACTATAAATAGTTTGTGTGATGCCATTAGCAGTCATGGATACACCAGTAGACCCTACATTGCCACTGCTTATAGTTACATTTACTGGCGTAATGCTGTAACTATACCCGTTATAGCTTGAAGTTGCAGTAATTTTAGTAGTACCTGCGGCAACACCATTAACAGTTACCACGCATTGATTTTGTTGTGTGCTGGACAAATAGCATTGTGTCGGTGTAACAGTTGCTATCGCAGAGTTGCTCGACGATATGCTTACTAAGTCATTTTGAACATTTGAACTATTACTTAATGTAATGGTATTACTTGTTTGTCCGTTCTTGGAAACTATAACTGAGCTTTTGCTAAAATTAATTGTGCCA
Organism: Burkholderiales bacterium; assembly: GCA_019748155.1. Lineage (GTDB taxonomy): Bacteria > Pseudomonadota > Gammaproteobacteria > Burkholderiales > UBA11063 > Aquella. The sequence continues at coordinate 652 of JAIEPY010000088.1, forward strand.
TATGTAATTTGATTTGAGTTATTGCTGCTACCACCTCCGCCACCACATGCGGCTAGTAATAATGGAGATAGGATCAGGTATGTTCTTAATTCTATATTCATCATGAGCTCCTTGTAACTAGTTAAACTATAGACAACAATTGTAACATTTTGTTGAAGGATTTAAGTAGGTTAAATTCAAAATAGAGCATTATTTTATAAGTTTTTAATAATTACGCTAAATAACAAGCGACAGAGTAATCTAATCCGTTGCTTATTATAACATTGACTTATTGAGTTTACAAAAGGATAAGCTAGTTAATAACTTTGATACTTGCCTGAGTGCAAATGTGCAATGTATAACTGTATTTTGTTTAAGAGTGCAGTAGCATCGGCGAGCTAAAAATTGAGTAAATTAATTGAATAACCTTGATCGTATATGTTAAAATGTTCTATCAATCAACTATAACAATATTGTGCTGTAAAAAACAAGGTTATTATTTATCATTATGCGTTCATTTACAAAGAAAAAGCCCGGACCATTTATTGAGTTTGGCGAGAGGCTGAAAAAACTTGCGGAACAAGATGATTTAGGTCGTCTAATGCAAGAGTTAGCTCGAATCAGTGAAATTATTTATGCCCATCATTCGGCTTTACGCGATATTTGTCATTGCGGTGCGATTGATTATCCTAGTGATTTATTGGTGCTGTTTGTTCATAACAATAGTGGATTTTATTTAGTTAATAATATGATCAGCAATATTCAGGATACTTTATATAGTAATGGAGTTTCATTTAGTAAGATTTTAGTTAAAGTAAGACCGCAAAAACTTCAGGCAAAAAAAATTAAACATGAATTGAGCCTAGAGCAGCAGCAGTCTCTGCAACAATTTGCGAATGCGCTTGGTCGTCCAGAATTAATTAAAGCTATCTCTCTGGCAGAAGGTGACAATGAAGAAGAGTCTGAATGGGAGATTAAACTGTGAGTGCATCTGCTGTCGCCAGCTCTAACCCGCGAAGTTATCGTGAGTTTATTGTTCATACCCGCTATAAAAAAATTCGTCATACTTATGTCCGGATTAATCGGGATAAATCGTTACTAGTTTCAGCGCCATTACATGCCGATGATGGACATATAAATACCGTAATTGATAAATTTTATATTAATATTCTTCATAAGCAACAGCTAATAACCCAACAATCAACTCAAAAATACCAGCAGGATGTAGCGCTTCAAGATGGTAATGAAATTAGTTACTTAGGGCACAGTTATACTTTGCAAATTATTTCTGCTCCACATAATCATGCGATATTTAGTAATGATATCTGCCTGTTAAATATCAAAGAGACTAATCCTGAATACCTATCTACAGTATTAAAAGCTGAATATAAACGTTTAGGGATAAAAATTTGTACAGAGTTATTGCAGCAACGATTTAGCTATTTTGCAGTTTTGGGATATAAATTACCACGGCTAAGTTTAAAAACCATGCGCACACGTTGGGGAAGCTACTCGCTAGCAGTAAATAAGGTAAACTTAAATTTGGCATTGATAAAATTAGATATAAAATTAATTGACTATGTTGTCGTTCATGAATTATGTCATATTATCGAACAAAACCACAGCAGCCGTTTTTACGCGCTGATGAATAAAATTTTACCAAATTGGAAAGAGTTAAAACAAGAGCTAAATTCATTTAGCCATATTTTACGCTAGTTAATACGAAAACCCCAGTTTAACTGGAGTTTTGTATAAAGAGAGCAAGGACAAATTATTAACTGGCTTTAGCAATTAGCGCTGGTTTACTGATTTTATTTTCCGTACTAAACTGATAATCTTTAAACACATGCTCAGCACTCAAAATCTGATAGCTGCCATCATCAAGACGATTAGTTGTGTCTTTCAAACGGTAAACATAATGCCCGCAAGTATAGCATTGATATAACTGCATATGCGTACATAAGCAAGTTTTTTCAAAGACTTCAAATGTTTTACCATCAACACTGGCTGCTTTAGCACGTTCATAGGCTTCTACATAACTACAAGTACCATTTTCTAATAGATAACCCAATGATTCGCAATTTGGTTTCATTTTGCCACCGATTGATGGTGAGTAACGCAACATACGCATTGGATAACCAGTAGGTGAAGTGGTATTTACTTCAACATCATCTTCTTCGGCACGGTAATATTCTTGTTTGGCTTTATTTGTTAAGCCACATTCTTCGGTAATGGTAAAGCGTGTTGCAACTTGTACTGCACCAGCCCCATCTGCCAGATAATTAGCCGCGTCGGTTCCTGTAAAGATACCACCAGCAGGAATTACGGGAATATTTAAATTTTGTTCTTTAAGGAAGTTTAATACTTCACTAAAAATAATCGGCAAACTATATTCATGCCAGTTTTCCAGCGCAAAACCTAAATGACCACCAGCCAAAGGACCTTCAACAACGATATAATCCGGAACGCGGTTAGAGCGTTTAGCGCGTTGTAAAAATGGTCTTAGCGCACGAACAGAGGATACAATGATTCCAATCTTAGCGTCATGGAAACGTTTATTGTCCTGCATCATTGCCATACTATTTAAATGCAGACCTGCACTTAGGGTGATTCCATCAATTCCAGCATCCAATGCTGAATTCAGACGCTCTTTTAAGGTATCGCGAGTATTGTTCATGGTAAGTTTTTCCATGCAATTAACAAATACCAATCCGCTGCCTTTTTTAGCTTCCATTGTTTTACCAATATGGTTTTTAGTTGCTTGACGAATATCAATCATATTAAACTGAATCAAACTCTTATCCGGGCTATTTAGGCTGCCCTTAAATTGCTTGCGCTTGTCTGAGACAAAAGTTGTATCAAACTTACGGTCAGAAACGTCAGTAATTAGCGCATCTGATATATGTCCAATGCCACCTAAATTTGCTGCAGTTAGTGCTAATTCACTAGTTGAAATATCAACGCCCATTCCACCGATCATGATAGGTACATACTCTTTATTATCATTGGGGAATTGCAGGCGGAAATTATCTACTTTATTCATTAATATCTCTTATTTAATTTCATGTTAAAATCATAGGTTAATACAGCTTGCTACTCAATAAGCTCTGCTTGTATTATGACTAAGCCATATAATAACATGTGCCTTAGCCAATTAGCCAATTAGCCCTAAAAAGCTAGACTAGAATAGCAAAACTAAGAGAGGTTGAACAGATGGAATTTACCAAAAATAAATACGTGCGCCGCGCTAAAATATCGGAATACAAATTCCGTAAAATGGTGCGTTATTTCGCTGAAGACCTCTCTGCAACACAAATTGCGCTTAAGACAGCAATCAATCGTAATACGGTGAATCGTTATTTAAACGAGATCCGTGAACGGATTGTTGAATTCAGCGAACAATATGCGCCTTTTACTGAAGAAATGGTGGAAGAACGAAAGTTGTTTTTTAGTTCCATGGCTGATGAAAATGATGAAATTGAGCAGGCAAATAATTTAGGTACTAAACTTGCCAATAATTTGGGTATTTTAAAACGGCGTGGTAAGGTTTATGTTGATATGCTGGCAAATTGTACGGCAGCTAAATTACGCAGTATTTTGCAAGGTAAATCAACTGAGGAAGTTACGGTTCACGCAGTAGAGGTAAAATCCGAAGATGGTTTTGTTGCGGTTGGTTATGATCATAATAAAAATTATGCTAATAAACCGAGCTATGTTGAAAATTTGGATAATTTTTGGCAATTTGTTAAAAATCGTACCGGGAAATTTCAAGGATTAGCTAAGCATAAAGCATATTTACACCTCAAAGAAAGCGAGTTTAGATTTAATTTTCGTAACGATAATCTCTATGAAGTTATGCTCAAATTAATTTTGGCAAAACCAATTAGCTGATAAATTATGTATCACGTTGCTTGTTTTTTTGTAATTTTATAGCGGGCATCTATTCAGTTTCGATATATACGTAGGCACTAGTTCCTACCCTTAGTGGGTATTTATCATCCAAGTCCATAACTTTAATCTGTACCGGAAGCCTTTGTGGTAATAACACCCATTGATTTTCATTAGTCACATTCTGGATTTGTGAGCGATTGTCGGTTATTTGCCGGTTAGCGCTCCAATAATCGGATACAACTACACCATGAAAGACTTTTTGTGCAAAGTAGGTGCGTGGCATAATTAATACTTTTGAGCCCTTGTGAACTTTACGTAAGTCGGTTTCATTGAAATTAGCCTGAAAATATACTTCACTAGTATCAATAAATGAAAATAATGGTTGATTAACATTAACAGGTGTACCCACGCTTAGGAAAAAATTTTGAATAATCCCATCGTTTTCGGCATAAACCGTAGTTAGTTCTAAATCAAGCTGTGCATTTTTTAGTTTAGCTCCAAGCGCGGCGATTTCTTTTTGTTGAGTCTGGATACTAGATAAATCAATCTCAATTTGTTTTTGACTGGCTGCCAAGTTGGCTTTCGCACCTTTGGTTTCCTGCTCAGAGTTCTGTAAAGTCATTAATGATACTGCATTTATTTTGTAAGCTTTTTGATATTTATCATCATCCTGTGCTAAACGAGTATAAATTTCCTGTTGATTTTTACTTAGTTGTTCATCGCGTTCTAGTGTTTTTTGCAAGGTATTTAATTTAGATTTAGCTGCTGCCAGATCTGCTTCATATTGTTCTACGGTATAACGATAGGGTTTGTCAAAGACGGTAAAAAGCTTTTGTCCTTTTTTGACATTATCCCCATTTTTAATATAAACATTTGTTACATAACCTTTAACCAGAGCGGCTACCGGACGCACATTATTAACCACAAACGCATTATCAGTTACCGGAAATAAATACGAAAAAATATAAAGCAGGGCAGTAATTGCACCAATGAAAATTACACTATTGGCAAAAGTAATATTCCGCTTCAGTCTGCGTAGTAAAGGAGAGCTCATATAGTTAGTCCCTGGTAGAGATTGTTGATTCTGGGTTTTGATATTTATAACCGCCAGCTAAATCTTGATAAAGATTAACTACGGTCATGGCTTGCTGGAGTTTGGCTTGATTAACTGCTATGGCAAGATTATCCAATTGAATTTTACTAGCTAATAATTGAGTATAGGACATTATTCCAGTTTGATATAATCCTTGTTGTAGTTTGTATTGTTTTGCCAAATCATTCCATGCTTGTTGAGTGTTTTTATAGTTGCTGCTATATTGGCGGTTTGCAGAAAAATCATTATCAACATCCTTGAGGATTTTACGCACGGTTTGAATGTAGCGATAAACCTGAGCCTGATAAGCACCTTTTTGTGCTTCAATTTGTCCAAAAGTACTAGGATTAATTCCCCAATTCATATATACATCTTGCATTGGTGAGTAGTTTATGGGGTTTCCAATTGTTCCATTACTACTACCTGCACCGATAAAACTATCCAGCTGTAAAGATGGAAATAAACCAGCATAGGCAACCGCAACTCCAGCATGCGCTGATTTCACTGCATACTCTGCCATTTTGAGATCAGGTTGATTTTGGAGCACCGTTGCAGGCAAAGAACCTGGTTTAAAACGATTAAAGTCTAACTTAGCAAAATTATCCGCACTTTTAATCTCACCTGGATTTTGGTTCAACAAATAACGCAAAGAATTTTGACTTAAAATAATATTGTGGGTAGCGATATCAATCTGTGCCTGAATTTGCATCCGCTGAGGTGAGATGCACCACTTGAAAGCTTAATTTTGAGCTATAATTTGTAACTAAAAATTGGAGTCA
>JAIEPY010000012.1 GCA_019748155.1 Burkholderiales bacterium
GTTTTTCTTGTTAAAGATCTGTTTTAATTCCGTTTTTCGGCTACCGACTCTTTGCGGCAGAACGGTATTATCACACAGACAAAACCTTAACGTCAAATCTTTTTGTATCTTTTTTCTAAGTACCATCAAGAAATTGTAGTGTAATATCTAATTGATTCATAGGATTAGCTCGCAATTATTTTATGCAAAAAATTTATCTTTGACATAACTGCGTTAGCTAAAATATTAAGGTATCGCTAATTGCTCGGTTGATATTCATGGACTAACTCACGCAAAAGAGCTATTGCCTGAGTAGTCTCACCGCTACGAACACAATCTTTTAATAACTCAAGTCGTGGCTTTAATTCATTTAGCGCAATGAACTTCTCATTGGCTTTCATAATACGCTGATGTTCAGTTGGGACAGGGTTATCCCCAATTAATAATTCCTCATACAATTTCTCACCCGGGCGTAATCCAGTAAACTTTATCTCAATATCACCATTTGGATTTTCACTATTTTTTAAGGTAAATCCACTTAGATAAATCATTTTCTGCGCCAAATCAGTAATTTTGACCGGATCGCCCATATCTAAAACAAACACCTCTCCACCCTGTGCCATATTCCCAGCCTGAATAACCAACTCCACCGCTTCTGGAATCGTCATAAAATAACGAATAATGTCGGGATGCGTAACAGTGATTGGTCCGCCCAGCTTTATTTGTCGTTTAAAAAGAGGCACAACAGAACCTGAAGAACCAAGAACATTGCCAAAACGCACCATATTAAAGATAGTATGCCCTGAAATTTCAGCAAATGCCTGTAAGGTTAATTCAGCAAGACGTTTGCTTGCCCCCATTACATTAGTTGGCCGAACTGCTTTATCAGTTGAAATTAATACCATATTATCCACCTGAGCTTTTAACGCAGCATTAGCAACAGTGTATGTTCCCAAAACATTATTTTCCAAACCAGATAAAGGATTGGCTTCAACCATCGGCACGTGTTTATAAGCCGCAGCATGATAAATTGTATTTACTCGTTCTTTGATAAATAATTGTTCAATTAATTTCTGATTGGTAACGCTACCAAGCACAACTCTTAGGTTTAGATAACCAAAGCGGGCACGCAGTTCTTGCTCGATAGAATAAAGTGCAAACTCGGAAGAATCCAGAATAATTAATTTCTTAGGCTTTAAATTCGCAATCTGACGGGTTAATTCACTACCGATTGAACCACCTGCACCGGTTACTAAAACTACTTTATTTACAATATTCTTAGTAAGTAGCTCCTGATGGGCTGGTACTGGCAATCGTCCAAGTAAGTCCTCAATATCTACTTCTTTAATATCGGAAAACTTAACTTCACCGCTAACTATAGAAGCAATGCCTGGTAGGGTTTTAACATACAGACCACTTTGCTCAATATCTTGAATAATTTCACGCCGTCGACTCAATGCTACCGAAGGTATCGCTAATAGCACTGCTTCAATATGATAAATATTACTCATTCGCTGTAGTTCGTGTGGGGCATAAATTTTAATCCCACGAATAGTGGTGTACCATTTACTTTTGTTATCGTCAATAAAAAACATTGGAGCATATTCACGCCCATGGATCAAGGAATTCGCCAGCTGTACCCCAGCACTACCCGCACCATAAATAGCAACTGGTGTGGCATCGCTGTTATAGCCAATTTTACGCAAAACACCACGCAACATAAAGCGGCTCCCGCCAATATAGACCAGAGCAAATAGCCAATAAATAACAATTGCCGTGCGAGGAAAAGCTAAGGCATTAGTAAAGTGAATTAATAATGTTAGTACCAGAACCGATGCAGTTACACCAATGAATACTATATAAACTACCGTGTCATCCAGAAATTTGATTATTGCCCGATACAAACCCATTTGTACAAAAAGAGGAATCGTCCAGAGTGGAACACTAAAAAATATCCAGATAAACGGAGTAATTTTAGGATCCCATTCTGCTCCCAGACGTAACCACACAGCAGTAAATAATGCCAAGGGTAACAATATACAATCAACAATCAATAACGCTAAGATTTCCCATTTGAATAAATAAGCTATTTTATCTTTAAGCATTTGTAACATATTTCAACTCTCAATTAACGGGTAAAAATTTTAGCAATAGTTAGAAAAATCAGATAAATATCCAAAGTAAGTGACCTTGTTTGCGCATAGCGTACGGCAAAGGCTAATTTTTCGGGCAAAATTTTATAAATATATTCATCTTCGGGATTTTCAGCTTTAGCTAAAATCGCATTCTCATCGATCATTTTGATTGACGCCCAATCGGTAATCCCCGGTTTCAACTTAAATATCTGAGCTTTAACTTCTGTCGGATAATATTTGACATATTCAGGAACTTCTGGACGTGGACCAACTAAAGACATATTGCCGATAAGTACGTCAATTAACTGCGGCAATTCATCAAGCTTAGTTTTACGCAAAAAACGTCCGAGTGAAGTAATACGCGCATCTTGCCCAACAGTTATCTTTAAGCCACGCGCTTCAGCATTAACAATCATCGTACGAAATTTATGAATCTGAAATAATTGCTCATACTGACCAACTCGGGTTTGACGAAAAAATATCGGGCCCGCTGAAGTTAATTTAATTAGCAGCATTATAATTATAAATACTGGGGATAAAATCATTAAACCACCAGCAGCACAAAGAAAATCAAATAGGCGTTTCAAAAGCACGTCTTAACCCTATGCCAAAATTTGGCGAATAACAGCAATCACTAGTGTCTGCTCTGCATCACTCATTTTAGTATAAAGTGGCAAACTTACTGCATTTTGATAATAATTACTCGCATGTGGAAATTGATCATTTGTCAATGAATAGTGTTCTTTCCAGTATGGTTGAGTATGGAGTGGAATAAAATGTACCGATGTGCCAATGCCAGCCTCACTCATTTTTTGGATAAATTGATCGCGATTAACTTTAGTACTAACAATCTGACAACAAAATAAGTGCCAGGAATGAAGGTCAGTTTCTTGATTCTTTATCTGTGGTGGCAAAACAATTGGTAAATCAGCTAATTCAGCCAAATAACGTTCCGCCATTTTTTGGCGTCTAGCTTGAAAACGATCTGCTTTAGCTAGTTGACATACTCCCAGCGAACTGGCAATATCAGTTAAGTTATATTTATAGCCTGGTGCAACAATTTCATAAAACCATGCAGGCTTGGTTGAAGTATAGCGATCAAAGGCATCACGATTCATCCCATGTAAGCGCATTACTTTGCAGCGTTTGGCAATTTCTGGTTTATTGGTAACTATCATGCCACCTTCACCCGTGGTAATGGTTTTAGTCGCATAGAAGCTATAAACTATCGCATCAGAATCATGTTGACCAATATAAACATTATTAATTTTACTTGGACAAGTGTGTGCGGCATCTTCAATAACCCGAAGATTGTGGCGTTTTGCAATAGCTAAAATTGCTTCCATGTCACAAGGTAGCCCTGCCATATGTACCGGAATTATTGCTTTGGTCTTGGCGGTGATTTTACTTTCAATTTGTCCAACATCAATACACAAAGTAGTTGGGTCGCAATCAACAAATACCGGATCAGCACCCAAATAACGTACAATTTCCGCTGTAGCCGTGAAAGTCAGAGTCGGCACAATTACTTCATCGCCATAATTAATTCCGCATGCCTCTAGAGCCAGATGCAAACCAGCAGTTGCAGAATTAACCGCAATTGCTTCTACACCAGCGCCAATATACTCTGCAAATTTTTGCTCAAACTCGCGGGTTTTAGGACCAGTAGTCACCCAGCCTGAACGTAAACTTTTTACAACTTCTTCAATTTCTTCCTCACCAATATCTGGTAAAGCAAATGGGATAAATTTTTGTTCCATAATTTTTTATATCTCACAATTAGAGTTAATTTAACCTGAAATTATACCAGCACTGAGAGCATGCATAAGGAATAAAAACATAACCGTAAAATAAATCACTATAAAACAAGCTAGATAGCTTAAATACATGTATAAGCTGTAGTATAATAACTGTTAAATTTAATATGGGAAATTATACATATGCAACAACAGCTGATTAAGCTAAAACCAATACTTTCATTTCTAGGAGCAACCATTCTTCTATTTGGCTTTATGGTCTATGTCGGAAAGGTGCTAATTCCATTTATTGCCGCCCTCATTCTGGCTTATATTCTAAACCCACTAGTCGATAAACTAGAATATAAATTCAAAGTACGCAGAAAATATAGTGCCATGTTTTTGGCATTACTAGTTTTATTAATTTTTGTTGCAATTCCGATGTATCTAATTCCGGTACTCGTGGGACAATTTAAAGTTATTCTTACTAAATTACCACAAATTATTGCCCTAATTAATGTCAATATCATTAATAAACTGAATCTTCAATTAGGTACTCATTTAAGTTTAGACTTAAATAGCCTGAAAGAGATGCTGATTACGAATCAAGCTGAAATCTCGAATAATTTAGATTTATTTTCGCACATCGCCCAAAATAGTATAATTCTCATTGAAATTATTGTCTATATTATATTAATTCCATTTGCTCTTTTTTACTCAATTATTAACTGGCATAATATTCTTAAATTTTTTGATGAACTTATTCCTCGTTCTTTCACTTCTGCAATGCATCATTTATTTAGGGATGTTGATGTGATGCTTTCCTCATATTTACGCGGACAACTTTCGGTTATGTTAATCATGGCAGCCTACTATGCTATTGGTTTAAATATTGTGGATTTACCATCCGGCACGGCTATTGGAATTATCACCGGACTGATGGTATTTATCCCTTATCTAGGAGTATTGTCTGGCTTGATTTTTGCATTAACCATCGGGCTTTCTCAGTTTACAGGATCCGCAAGTTTGTTGGCTATCGTAATTGTTTTTGCGATTGGACACGTCATGGAAGGTGGTTTGGTTACTCCATTTTTGGTTGGTGGCAGAATCGGGCTAAATCCGGTAATGATTATTCTTGCATTGATGGTTTTTGGTAAAGTATTTGGAATTGTTGGTGTATTGCTCGCGCTTCCTTTATCAACCATCGCAGTAGTGCTGCTCCGCCATGCTAAAGAATACTATACTAACACTCATTATTATAAAGATAATTCGTAATGAGCGCGCAACAGTTATTAGACTTATTCAACCAGCATTATGACTTTAATAGTTTCATTGCTTCTGGTAATGAAATAACCGTAGCGAATCTGCAAAGCTTTACTAATCAGTTTACTCATATTTATGGTGAACATTTAACGGGTAAAACCCATTTGCTGAAATCATGGGTAAACCTTGCTACTAGTCGTCGCCAAAATGCAATTTACCTCGATGCTTTAGAGCTAAGCAATGAACAATTAAGCCGCATCAATTTAGATGAATACCGTTTTATTGCTGTGGATAATATTGACATCCTAAACGAAGAGCAACAGATTGAACTGTTTGATTTATTTAACCATATAAAACTCAATAGCCGTGATAATTATTTATTAACCAGTTCAACCATCAATCTTAATAACTCTAAAATTCGGGTTGACCTGAAAACTCGGATTTATTCTGGACTGGTATTTGGATTGAAAAACCTCAATGAATCTGAACTACTCAGCGCGCTAACTATTTATAGTAATCGCGAAGGTATCAAGATCGGTGAAGCAGAATTAAAATATTTACTTATTCACTATACAAGAAACTTAGGTAAATTAATTCAGCTAATTCAAAAAGTGAGCAATTCTGCATTAGCACTTAAAAAAGCTATTACTATTCCACTGATAAAACAAAATTTAGAATAGCAACAGCTTATTTTTAATTCAGTTAATCAGCAAATCTTGAGCGCATTAGCTACTGCTTGCGCTCATGAACTTGGTTAGCATTAATGCTTTGTACAAACCCCGAGTCTACAGTTACAACAAACAATACTAGTTGAAGCATTCCCAATATCCATAGTTACCACATTATTAAAAAAATCACATGGCAAGATTACGTGAAAGTCGAGCCCGATAGCTTTTTCAATTAATTGCGCTTTAGTCCGAACATGAAAAATTAATTTAAGATTTTCCAGCCGCTCATTCACCTGAACTGGTGTTATTTTATTTCCAAACTCATTCATCAATAATGCAATTTCTGAATAAGAATAGTTATTTATGCTAAGAAATAATACCATGTGTTGTATATTGGTTAGTGGATAATCACTTAGCGGATCATGAAGATGTTTCGCATTAAGCAATAACCCCTTGGAACCATGCATTTTAAATAATGTTTTAATAATACTGGGCCACAGCATAGTAGTTATTTGTCCATAAATTCCTACGACATCATTGGTTGATGGATTTATTATTGGAGTTTTATACCCATCTTTATATAACAACAGATAAAACATAGGCTATATCAGTTGCCTATGCTTTTTTAATTGCCTTTTAAGG
>JAIEPY010000135.1 GCA_019748155.1 Burkholderiales bacterium
GGATTTTTTTAAAATCACCATTTCTTCAGTGGGCTGTCACGCCCCATCAAGTGACATTTCTATTTCGGGTTAACAGCTATCATTACTAATATTTTATACTCACCAACAAACTAATTATAACTTAAACTCAGTTAATTTGGTTAAATCATAATTATGTTCGCAATAATGGCATTGTGCGCTTAAATTATCACCATTGCTACGCAATTTAAACAAAGATTTGTACTGATGTGACACGCAACGATGATTTGGACAAACAATGATTTCCTGAATTGACGCTGGTAAAGTCAGTTGGATTTTTTGTACCACTTCATAATTTTCGATCTCGCTATAGGTCGCACCATACGCAAATACGCTAACTTTATGTAATTGTTCAGGAGTTAAACGATAATTTTCAATCTTCAGCAGATCTTTAAATCCCATGCGTTGGCTTGGTAAATTAAGCCCGATTCCTACTGGAAATTTGCGCTCTAGTTTGAGTAATTTAATGATATACCAAGCATTTCCCTGCGGAATATGGTCTAAATTAACCCCATTAGCAATTGCGCCGATTTTTTTAGTCATTGTTCGCTGCTCCAAAAATAATATCCAATAATGCTTGACGAATAAATAAGCCATTGTGCGCTTGCTGGAAATAATAGGCGTACGGTGTGGCATCAATTTCAGTTGGCAGCTCCTCCAGACGCGGCAATGGATGCATAATCCGTAGATTAGGTCGTGCACGCTGCAATAGCTCTAAATCTATCCCATAAGAGCAATTAATTTCCGAGCTAAAACGCTCTTTCTGCAAACGAGTTAAATACAAACAATCCAGCTTATCAATAACCTCATCTGCACTCGAGTGAAAAGAATAGCTGATTCCATGACGTTTTAATTCCATCAGATTTTGACTATCAATTCTTAACTCTAGTGGCGCGATTAAGAATAAACGCATTTTAAATAGCTTGCTGGCATCAATCAATGAATGAATCGTCCGGCTATATTTCAAATCCCCCATTAAGCCAAGATTTATATCTTCTAACTGCCCTTGACTATCTTGAATCGAAAATAAGTCAAGTAAGGTTTGGGTTGGATGCTGATTAGCACCATCACCAGCGTTAACTACTGGAATCGTCATAATCTCAGAAGCTAAGCGTGCTGCGCCATCATTAGGATGACGCATAATCATACCATCGGCATAACAATTAATCATCTTGAGCGTATCGATAAAGCTCTCACCCTTATTGGCTTGTGAAGTAGCGCTACTATCGGCAAAACCAATCGTTTTGCCACCCAGATGTGCCACCGCTGATTCAAATGATAAACGAGTACGGGTTGATGCTTCAAAGAAACATGAAGCTAAAACTTTACCTTCAAGGGTATTTTTGCGTAAGCCATTTTTAAACTGCTTAGCATGCGCTAAAATATCCAAAATATCTTGTTTAGATAAATCCTGTAATACCACCAAACCTTGCTGTTGTAAACTAACCATGATGAACTCCTGCTAATAATTCGCGATAGGATTGTACCGCAATTTCTTTGCCATAAAATTCTGCCAATGACTCAAGAAGAATCTCACTTAACTGAAAATTAGTTACCAGCAGAATATGATAATCAATTGCCAGACGACGAATTTTGAAACCATCAGAATTATCTTTATTATTAAAAGCATCGCGCGGTAAATTGATAATCAAGCCCACAGATTTATTGATAATTGGCTGTTGAATATTTGGCTCAAGCTGCTCCGAAATTTTAAAAACAAATTTAGACTGAATCCCGTTGCTTACCAGCATATCATGAGTGGCACCAGTGGCAACAAACTGCCAACCCTGATCACTCAATATTTTTACCAATGGCAATAATTTTTGCTTATATTTATCATCAACGCTAAGTAAGATAACTTTTTTATCAACTCGCTGCCCTACTCCCAACCACGACATATAGAAAGTCTGGAGCATATCGTTACCGATACAAGCAACTTCACCAGTTGAGGACATTTCTACTTGTGCTACTGGATCTGAGCCTTTGAAGCGGTTATACGAGAATACCGGACTCTTCACACCAATGATACCACAGTCAAGAGTATTATATTTTTGGCTAATTTCTTGAGCTAAAAATACTTTTGCCATTAATTCAACCAAATTTTGCCCGGTTACCTTGGAGATAAACGGGAATGAGCGCGAAGCACGGACATTACATTCAATTACTTTCAGCTCATTATTTTTGGCAATAAACTGCATATTGAACGGCCCAGAAATATTCAAGGCCTTAACAATTTTACGCGCACTATCACGAGCCCGAGTTACGGTTTTTAGATACAAGCGTTCCGGCGGGAACACCAAAGTTGCATCACCGGAATGAACCCCGGCATTTTCAATATGCTCGCTGATTGAGTCAATCACAATTTTACCATTTTGCGCGATTCCGTCAATTTCCAGCTCTTTGGCATTTTCAATAAACTGCGAAATCACTACTGGGTGATCATTCGAAATCAATACTGCATCATTAAGATAGCTATTCAGTGTTTTTTGATCCGACACTACTTTCATTGCCGCCCCTGAGAGCACATAAGAAGGACGAATCAGAACCGGCAAGCCAACTTCTGCGATAAAAGCTTGAACTTCCTCACTGCTTTTGGCATTAATCCAGCTTGGTTGATCGATATTCAGCTCATTGAGCATCGAGGAGAATTTCGCCCGATCTTCGGCATTATCAATATCCAATGGCGAAGTTCCAACTATCGGGTAGCCCAAATTATGTAACGGTAATGCCAGATTATTGGCAATTTGTCCACCGACACTTACGCAAACCCCAGCAACGTGCTCAAAATCAAGAATATCACACACCCGCTCCAAGCTTAAGGGCTCAAAATACAAGCGATCCGATTCATCATAATCAGTTGAGACCGTCTCAGGATTGGAATTAATAATGATAACCTGTTTACCATGAGCGCGCATTTGTCGTGCCAGATTCACGGTACACCAGTCAAACTCTACCGAAGAACCAATCGAATATGGACCAGAACCAATAATTACATAAACCTGATCGGCAGGTGCAATATCATCGTAACGTCCATGATAAGTAGTGTAGAGATAATTAGTCTGTGCCGCAAATTCTCCGGCTAAGGTATCAATTTGTTTTACTACCGGACGAATATTGTGTTCATGACGTAAATTACGGATGGTTAACTCGGATTGCTCAGTTAACAATGCCAGTGTCTTATCACTAAAGCCAAACTGTTTAGCGGTACGCAATAACTCAGGATTCAAATCTTGTTTAATTTGTAACGCAATTTGGGCAATTTGTTGAATCTGGGTTAAAAACCAATAATCAATTCGCGATAAAGCCGCTGCTTCAGCCAGATCACCACCAGCATAAAACCATTTATACAAAGCAAAAATCCGTCGATCAGTTGCAAACTCAATCTCACGGCGTAAATCCTGAATCGGCCAAATATAATCATGTAAACCTGAGGCGCCAATATTAAGCATTTGCACTGCTTTTTGTAAAGCTTCGGGGAAAGTACGTCCAATCCCCATCACTTCACCAACAGACTTCATCTCTGTACCAATAGTACGCTCTGCCAAGCGTAATTTATGGGTATCCCAACGCGGAATCTTTACCACAACATAATCGAGTGCAGGCTCAAAAAACGCACTGGTTTTTTTGGTAACTTGATTAGTTAATTGATTGAGGCTAAAACCTAAGCATAATTTAGCGGCGACAAATGCCAGCGGGTAACCCGTTGCTTTCGATGCCAGCGCGGATGAGCGTGACAAACGCGGGTTCATTTCAATCACGCGGTAATCACCATTAGCCGGATTTACCGAAAACTGAATATTACACTCACCAACGATATTAAAAATCTCGGCACAACGCAGGGAGATATTGCGTAGATTTTGATGTTCTTCATCATTCAGGGTTTGGGCTGGTGCAATGACAATACTTTCACCAGTATGAATCCCCATCGGATCGAGATTTTCCATATTACAAATTGTCAGGCTATTACCTTTTAGATCACGAACGATTTCATATTCAAACTCTTTCCAGCCCGTGAGATATTCTTCCAGTAAAACCTGCGGTGCTCCGCTTAGTGCTTTACTTGCTTTATCAATCAAATCTACTTCATCAAAAACTTTACCAGAGCCAAGCCCGCCTAGTGAAAACGCCGCGCGCAGCATCAGCGGATAGCCAAACTCCTGCCCAACTGCGATCGCTTCATCGACAGTAGTGGCAGATTTGCTCTTGGGTGTTTTTACATGATTTTTCTCAAGATAATCACGAAAAATATCGCGATCTTCAGTCGCTTCAATCGTCGTAATACTTGAACCTAAAATCGCGACATTATGTTTAGCCAAAACTCCACTATGATGTAATTCTAAGCCAAGGTTAAGCGCGGTTTGCCCACCAAAACCAAGTGCAATATAGTTAATCTGTTCTTTGGCAATAATTGGCGCAACAAACTCATGCTGCAGTGGCACAAAATAAATCTCATCCGCCATTGATTGATCGGTTTGTACCGTCGCAATATTCGGGTTAACCAAAATTACCCGGTAATCTTCTTCTTTAAACGCTTTGATTGCCTGTGAACCAGAATAATCAAATTCACCAGCCTGACCGACACGTAAACCACCCGAACCTAAAAGTAAAATATTTTTCATTATTGTGCTGCTCCCGTTACGATTTGCTGATAGAATTGTTCAAACAAATAAAAGGTATCTTGCGGACCGCTAGATGCCTCTGGGTGAAATTGCACCGCCGAAAATGGTTTGCTACTATGGCGAATCCCTGCCACGGTATTATCATTTAAGTGGCGGAAAGTTACTTCCCAACCCTCAGGTAAGGTACTATCATCAACTGCATAGCTATGATTCTGCGACGTAAGATAACAACGATCTTTAATTAAATCGATACACGGCTGATTGTGTCCACGATGTCCATATTTAAGTTTATAGGTATTCGCGCCAATTGCCAAAGCCATTAATTGTGAACCTAGGCAAATCCCAAAAATTGGCTTGTTGCGGGCTAAAGCTTTACCCAAAATTTCAACACTTTTCTGGCATTGTTTAGGATCTCCAGGTCCATTGGAAAGCATTACCCCATCATAATCCTCAGCGCTATAATCATAATCAAACGGTACGCGTTTTAACGTTACGTCAAATTGCTCCAGACAACGGATGATATTTTCTTTAGCGCCGTAATCAACCACAATGACTTTGTATTTACCATTACCATGTACGGTTACTTCTTTAGGTGAAACTTGCTCAACCCAGTTTATTGCCATACTATCATTAAAATCAACTACTTGCTCGGCATCATAAACAATCGCACCACTAAGCACACCGTACTCACGGATAACTTTAGTCAATTCACGAGTATCAACACCACAAATCAACGGCACCTGCTTTTGCTCCAACCAGTGTAAGAAAGTCTGCTCGCAAGAATGATGTGTTGGCTGATCAAAAAGCGTCTCACAAATCACCCCTTTAGCATGAATTTGCGCCGATTCCCAGCGATGACCATCTGACACCCCATAATTCCCCAAAATCGGGAAGGTAAATGCTAAAATCTGCCCCGAATACGAGGGATCGGTTAAAGTTTCTTCATAACCAGTCATTCCAGTATTAAATACTACCTCACCAAAGCTGGCGGCAGTTTGCCATGCTGGAGCCAAGCCTTCAAAGACCCGTCCATTAGCTAGTTTTAAATAGGCTTTTTGCATTGCTATCATATTATGCTCCGATTAATGCTTCAGCTTGGGCTTTATCCGCTGCTGAAATTTTGCCATGTTTAAGTAAGATTTCAAGCACTTGGTATAAATCAATAATGCTATGTAGTGTATATCCTTGTTTGGTTAAGCGTTCCTGGCCACCTTGATTGCGGTTGATAAAACACACGATATCCTGTACTTTAAGCCCGGCTTCTTCTAAAACTAGCGTAGTTTCACCAATACTCATCCCGGTTGTTACCACATCTTCAATCACCAGACAAGTGTCACCACTTTGATAATTACCTTCAAGAATTTTTTTGGTGCCATATTCTTTGGCTTCTTTGCGCTTTAACAGCATTGGGATTTGATGGGCATAGGCAATACCGCTGGCAAAAGTTAATGCCGAATATGGTACGCCACAAATTGAATCATATCTCAAGCCATGCATTTTGCTATAAATTAAATCACAAAGAGTGGTAAAAATCTTAGGGTGGGATATTGCAGTGCGAATATCAGCGTAAACATAGGATTTTTTACCAGATTTGAGGGTGAATTCGCCAAATTTAATCATGTCTACTGCGTACATATCTAAAATTAATTGTTCAAGCATAGTAGTTCCTTCTTAATTTTTCTTTTGGGCAAAAAAAAACTCACTAAAAATAGTGAGTCCTTAATTATAAATAGGGTTATCAAAGGTAAATGCAGCGACCATTACCACTTCATTGCGGTGGCAGATAATATCTGAAACAGGCCGAATTAACATTGCATTTCCTCAAAAAATTTGCGGATTATAGCATAATTTCGGGCGGTATAGCAAGCACTAAATAGATAATTTTTGGAGGTAAGCTAGACTAAATTGCATCCGCAGAAATCAGGTGCACCAAGAGGCAATCTCTTGAGCTACCATCTCATTTGGACTTTTAAACCCAAAT
>JAIEPY010000130.1 GCA_019748155.1 Burkholderiales bacterium
ACCTAATGATTTAATCTTTGACGTATCAACTAGTTTCTGTTGCATGCCAACTGGTTTGCTTAAATCATGGACAAATTTACCATTATAGCCAATTACGTCTGCGACAGCTTGATAGTAATCATTAATAGAATAATCATAGCCGAGCCCTAAATTGGTATAGTCATCTAACTTTGCAAAATTATCTAGTGCATAAAATATCCCATCGGCACAATCAGATGCTAGCATAAATTCACGACGAGCTAAACCATCACCCCAGATTTCAACTGTAGGTTGCTCTTTTATACGCGCATCATTTATTTTCTTAATTACCGCAGGTATTAGATGTGAATTACTTTCACCGAATTTATCCCAGCGACCATAAAGATTACATGGGATTAGGGTTTTATACTCTAAACCATATTGACGACGAATATACTCACATAGTTTTGCAACAGTTATCTTAGCTAAGGCATATCCCTCATTTGTTGGCTCTAATGGTGCATTTAAGATGTATTCTTCTTGTAGTGGATTAATATAATCTCGTGGATACATACAGGAGCTACCAAGATTGATTAGCTGTGCTACATTATTAGCTTTTGCAGCATTTACCAGATTAACGCCCATCAGTAAGTTGTTATTAAGAAACCCTGTAGGATCGCTCATATTAGCATGAATACCGCCAACTTGACCTGCACAGTGAATTATTGTATCGATATCATTAGATTTGATATACTCATAAACAGCATAATAATCAAATAAATTTAATATATTACTACTTGGAGAATGAACTATATAATGCTGGGAGCTAGGATGTTCAAGCAGGTTTTTACCAACCATACCAGAGCCGCCGGTTATTAAAATATTCTTCATTATTAATATCTTGCCAATTTCATTTTCTCAACATAATCAAGATCATGTTTAGTCATTATCTCGACTAACTGTGCAAATGAAGTTTTAGTTGGGTTCCAACCTAATAGCGATTTGGCTTTCTGCGGGTTACCAAGTAACGTCTCAACTTCTGTTGGTCTAAAGTATTTAGGATCTACTTCAACCAATACGGTGCCAGTTTGTTTACAAATTCCTTTTTCGTCGACTCCTTCGCCTTGCCATTCGATATCAATACCCACGTGTTTAAATGCTAACTCGGTAAATTCTCTAACTGAATGTTGTTCACCGGTGGCAATTACAAAATCTTCTGGCGTGTCATGTTGCAAAATTAACCACATACATTCTACATAATCTTTGGCATAGCCCCAATCGCGCAAAGAATTCAAATTCCCTAAGTATAATTTCTTTTGGTAGCCTTTTTTAATATTAGCCACAGCAAGGGTGATCTTGCGCGTTACAAAAGTTTCACCGCGACGTTCAGACTCATGATTAAATAAGATACCATTCACCGCATATAATCCATATGCCTCACGGTAATTTTTAGTAATCCAAAATGCATATTGTTTCGCCACTGCATACGGCGAACGAGGATAAAATGGCGTAGTTTCGGTTTGTGGAGTTTCCTGCACTTTACCGTATAATTCAGAGGTTGATGCCTGATAAATTCTAGTCTTTTGCTCTAAGCCTAAAATACGCACCGCTTCTAAAATACGTAAGGTGCCTAGTGCATCGCCATTAGCTGTGTACTCAGGTATCTCAAATGATACTTTTACATGTGATTGCGCGGCTAAATTGTAAATCTCATCGGGTTGAGTTTTCTGAATAATGTTAATTAATGAACTCGAATCAGTCATATCGCCATAATGGAGATATAACTTACGTGCCTTATGCATGTCTTCAACTAAATCATCAAGATAGAGATGCTCAATTCTTTGAGTATTAAAAATAGAACTTCGGCGCAATATGCCGTGGACTTCGTAACCTTTGTCGATTAAAAGCTCTGCTAAATATGAACCATCCTGACCATTGACACCTGTTATTAATGCTACTTTCTTCATTTCTTTATACATCCTAAAATTCAATATTTAATATCCTGATTAACAACCATATATTCTGATATACCATTATTGTTAAATAACGAAAATAATCAGCTGAAGGAAAACAAGCTCTAACTTTTCTTTACGACCAACCAGCGAGGTACCTTAAATCTTATCAGCCGCATATAGATATAAACATACAGTACAACATAGGATAACAAGCCAAGCAGCATAATTGTGTTAGAATAATAGTAAAGCATTACCATAAAAAGTTGAGGCATTATAAACAGCAACATAATAGGCATTACCCCACTATTGCGACGAATGAGCGGAAGGCTACGCGGCAAGCAACGGTCAAATATTAACTGATGTAAATGTAGATTATCCGGTGCCATTGCTCGTGTTTTATGCACAAATTTGCGACGAACAATCGAAAATACCGTTTCAGTAAAAGGATAAACGGCTAGCAATAAGATAGCATATGGAGAAATTTGATGATGATAAGTTTCAGTTAAGTTTAGGCTTATTAGCGAAATCATGAATCCAAGAGAGTAAGAGCCACCATCGCCAAGAAATATTTTACCTTTGGGGTAATTAAACACCAAAAATCCGAGTATAGCAGCAACAAGACTCAACGAAACAAAAAGCAAGGTTGTATCGCCTACCATCGCGGATAAATATGCTAAGCCAACAATATTTATAATCCCAGCTGTAGTTGATAAGCCATTAAAACCATCAATAATATTGTATGCATTGGAGATACCAATAACCGCAAAACAAGTTATGGCAATTGCCATTGCATCAAAGCTGAGGATATAATTTAAGTTATACTCACCCATGTGACGGATTAGGGGCATACTATGAGAAACGTAGACTGCATATAACACGGCAAACAACATAAAGCTGATGCGGACTAATGGCGATACTGCTTTTGATAAGTCTTCGGTCAAACCACCAATAAAGACAAAAAACAAGGCAGTAATTAAACCCGCATAAAAACCACTCCACACGGCACCAGTATTAGCTGAATACAGCGCAGTAAATACCAAGCTTACAAAAATTGCAACCCCTCCGACGCGCGGAACCGGAGTTTCATGCATTTTTTGGATTCCTGATAAATCATGATCTAATGTTAGCTGACTATGAACTTCGCCAGTATAGATAATAACCTTAGCTACGGTTAGAGAAATAATAAATGAAATAATTACACCAATCATATTGGCTCCTGAACTACTGTATCTTTATTTAAAATCATGATGAACAATCATACACTGGATTACGTTTAACGGTGGAGGAAATACTAATATTTGATTTTACAGGAGGATATTATACCAGATCTACTCTAAGAATAAGAAGCATGGCTCTATTTTTCTATTTTAGTTATAGATTTTCAATAACAAGCTCCGCAACATTGCGACTGTCACTATCAAAACTGATGCCCAGTAAATAAATCGGTATATTATCGCCCAAGTATTTAGTCGCATAACCCCGATCTTTGATTTGCTCTAATGCAGTTAGCGCGCTGCCATATTTACTTAATTTAAACTCAAGAATAATCACCTTATCTGGCATTCTAATGGTTAAATCTATCTTACCATGATTAGTGACATCTTCGGCAATCACTTCATAACCTAGTGCACAAATCAGGCTATAGACGATACTCGCATAAAAACCTTCATAATTAGCGATATCGTTATTGCGATACCAATCGTGAGGAATGCTCGCAAAATGGCTGCTTAGCATCAGTTTTAAGTCAGCAAAATTGGCGCTATTAAAAATTTGGGACAGTTTACCCAAGGTGCGATTTTTAATTAATGAACTTGAGGCGATCTCAGCTAAGGCACCATTTAGGCTAGCTTTCACTTCTAGATTTGGATAACCCAGAATATACGCGTATTGCGTACCAATGGTGGTAACCTCTTTTATAGTTAAATAGCCGGTCTGAAATAATAGCGTGATTAACGGGATTTCCTCGATATCAAAATTAGATAGGCTATTATCGGCAATTAGTAGCCCATCAAGCTCAGGAATAAAGTAGTGGTTTTGTTCAATTAAGCGCACTAAAAAAGTAGGGGTGGCAGTTTCAAACCAGTAATTGCGATATTGATAATCTTTACTAAAAAACAATAGAATATCAAAGGGATTATAAACTTTCTGTGTTTCATTACCCGCAAAATTATAACCATTATACCAGAGCTTTAACTGAGCTTTATCAACCTTACCATGCGTTAAATGCTCATCAAACTCTCGCTCCATTTCATTCTGGTTGTAACCACAAATATCAGCATATTCTTGATCCAGCGTAATATCATCTAGAATGTTTAGCCCACTAAATAAACTTACCTTGCTAAACTTGGATACCCCGGTTAACAGTACAAATTTCAAGTAAGCATCATTTTCTTTAATAATGCTATACAAATCTTTGAGCATCTCACGCATTTCTATCGCTTGCGGTTGATTGGTTAGATTATCTAAAATTGGTTTATCATATTCATCAACCAAGATTACTAGTGGTTGTTTATGTTTAGTTACGATATCACGGATTAGTTGTTGAAAAGCTTGCCCATAAGATAAATTACCACATAGCTCAACTTGATATTCCACAGAAGAATTTTTTAAGGTTTGCCAAATAGTATCTAATAATGTAACGCTGCCGGATAATGCTGAACTGCCACCAAAACTAAAATGGATTACCGGATACTGTTTGCTCCAATCCCACACATTTTCTAAATATAAACCGCTAAATAATTCTTTGCGGCCTAAAAATGCTTGTTTAAGAGTGTCTATCAAGAGTGATTTACCAAAACGACGTGGACGTGATAAGAAATAATATTTGCCTCTAGTTGCTAAATTAGCGACATGCCGTGTTTTATCAATATAAACATAGTTATTTTTGCGAATTTCTTGAAAAGTTGAAATCCCGATCGGTAGTTGTTTCATCACACTTCCTCAACTTGAACATCTTCAATATTACGTTTATCGCTATCGAAACTTATTCCCAACAAGTAAATCTCTGATGCTTCACTTAAATACTTCTCTGCATAATTACGCTCTTTAATCTGCTTGATTGCCTCTGTTGCACTACCATACTTACTAAGCTTAAACTCAAGAATAATTATCTTATCTTCCATCTTAACCGTTAAATCAATTTTACCATGATTAGTGACATCTTCGGCAATCACTTCATAACCTAGAGCACAAACCAAACTATAGACGATGCTGGCATAAAAACCTTCATAATTAGCGATATCGTTATTGCGATACCAATCGTGAGGAATGCTCGCAAAATGGCTGCTTAGCATCAGTTTTAAGTCAGCAAAATTGGCGCTATTAAAAATTTGGGACAGTTTACCCAGCGTGCGATTTTTAATTAGTGAACTCGAGGCAATCTCGGCTAAGGCACCATTTAGGCTAGCTTTCACTTCTAGATTTGGATAACCAAGAATATAAGCGTATTGCGTACCAATGGTGGTAACCTCTTTTATAGTTAAATAGCCGGTCTGAAATAATAGCGTGATTAATGGGATTTCCTCGATATCAAAATTAGATAGGCTATTATCGGCAATTAGTAGCCCATCAAGCTCAGGAATAAAGTAGTGGTTTTGTTCAATTAAGCGCACTAAAAAAGTAGGGGTGGCAGTTTCAAACCAGTAATTACGATATTGATAATCATTACTAAAAAACAATAAAATATCAAAGGGATTATAAACTTTCTGCGCTTCTTTACCTGCAAAATTATAGCCATTATACCAAAGCTTCAGCGCTGATTTATCTACACCACCATCCTTTAGATGCTCCGCAAATTCACGCTCCAACTCGCTTTGAGTGTAACCACAAATATCCGCGTAGTCTGATTTAAGGCTTAGATCCTCAAGAATGTTTAGCCCACTAAATAAACTCACTTTACTAAACTTGGATACCCCGGTTAACAGTACAAATTTCAAGTAAGCATCATTTTCTTTAATAATGCTATATAGATCCTTGAGCATCTCACGCATTTCTATCGCTTGCGGTTGATTGGTTAGATTATCTAAAATTGGTTTATCATATTCATCAACCAAGATTACTAGTGGTTGTTTATGTTTAGTTACGATATCACGGATTAGTTGTTGAAAAGCTTGCCCATAAGATAAATTACCACATAGCTCAACTTGATATTCCACAGAAGAATTTTTTAAGGTTTGCCAAATAGTATCTAATAATGTAACGCTGCCGGATAATGCTGAACTGCCACCAAAACTAAAATGGATTACCGGATACTGTTTGCTCCAATCCCACACATTTTCTAAATATAAACCGCTAAATAATTCTTTGCGGCCTAAAAATGCTTGTTTAAGAGTGTCAATCAAGAGCGACTTACCAAAACGGCGTGGACGTGATAAGAAATAATATTTGCCTCGAGTTGCTAAATTAGCAACATGCCGTGTTTTATCAATATAAACATAGTTATTTTTGCGAATTTCTTGAAAAGTTGAAATCCCGATCGGTAATTGTTTCATCACACTTCCTCAACTTGAACATCTTCAATATTGCGCTTATCACTATCGAAACTTATTCCCAGCAAATAAACTGGTATCGCTTCACTTAAATACTTCTCTGCATAATTACGCTCTTTAATCTGCTTGATTGCCTCTGCTGCACTACCATACTTACTAAGCTTAAACTCAAGAATAATTATCTTATCTGGCATTCTAATGGTTAAATCTATCTTACCATGATTAGTGACATCTTCGGCAATTACTTCATAACCGAGTGCACAAACTAGACTATAGACAATACTCGCATAAAAACCTTCATAATTAGCGATATCGTTATTACGATACCAATCATGAGGAATGCTCGCAAAATGGCTGCTTAGCATCAGTTTTAAGGCAGCAAAATTGGCGCTATTAAAAATTTGGGACAGTTTACCCAAGGTGCGATTTTTAATTAATGAACTTGAGGCGATCTCAGCTAAGGCACCATTTAGGCTAGCTTTCACTTCTAGATTTGGATAACCCAGAATATACGCGTATTGCGTACCAATGGTGGTAACCTCTTTTATAGTTAAATAGCCGGTCTGAAATAATAGCGTGATTAACGGGATTTCCTCGATATCAAAATTAGATAGGCTATTATCGGCAATTAGTAGCCCATCAAGCTCAGGAATAAAGTAGTG
>JAIEPY010000072.1 GCA_019748155.1 Burkholderiales bacterium
AAGCTAATCTGGAAGCCTGATCCGAATGATGGACGACTTAAGATGACTAAAGATTTTTTATTTATCAAAGGTCTTTCCGATGGAGTAGTCGAATACAGTTTTCTTTTAATTGATATGGATGGTAATGAGCTTACTACTTCAGCACAAAAGGATCGGGTTGAGCACTTTAAATTTATTTGGCATCAGTTTGATGGTGGTTTGCAAATAAAGTCATCAGAAAACATAGTTACTCGTGGAGTAGCCTTGGATTTAGTTGCTATTAAATCATCAATTCATGACTGTAATGAAGCTGTCGATGTTGAATGGAAAGTATTTCCCGAGTGTTCGGGAATAAGTCTTAAAGATAATAAATTATTGATTTCTGAAGGTCTTGATGAGGTTGAAGAAATTTTATTGGAAGCTTGGTATCCAGATGAAAGCTTGCATGCTAGCCGTCGCTATTTAGTACAGAAAAATGATCATCAAATTGGTACAATGGTTCACTTTATTAAGCTGAATAAACATTACTCTGGTGCTGACTTTGTGTGGAGTCTTTGGGTATATGATTCTGCCGGAGTCGGATATGAAGAAAACTTCATAGCTGATGATGATTTTGGTAAAGTAGCGTTTGTTAAAGATCGCCATGTTATTGCGCGTAAGAAAACCTGGGGTGGTGGCTGGCATAACGATTGGTCGAAACAAACCTTATCTTTTGAAATACCCGCAAACCTACGTAATTGCTATATTATTAGTGGTGATAATAAATTGTATACGGATCTGCGTACGGTTGTTGCCAAGACTAATCCACGAATTGATTATGCAGTTATGGATGAACGTAATAAAATTAGTGCATATTTATCTCATGAACCATTAATTGGGACTGAATTTCATTTATATATCAATGCTGAACGGCAAAATAGCGTCAATACTCTAATTAAGGATGAAAAGCGTCAGGTAGTTTTTACTAATCTCCCAGATAGTATTAAGCCAAATGATTTGGTAGAAATTCGTTCGAATACCCGCTTCTTGCCATATAAAGTTCAAATGCGTGACTATCTTAATAATTTTGTCTATAAAGCTAATGATTTGGGAGTTTACTTCAATGATGAAACTATTTCTGCCAAAATTTGGGCACCAACCGCGCTGCGGGTGGAGTTATTGATTTATGATGCATGGAGTGATGCGGCAGATAAACCACATAGTTCGTTAATTATGCATGTTGATGAAGCTAGCGGTGTACATAGTCTGACAATGTTTCATAAGCATCATGAAAATAAATATTACCTTTATCGTTTATATTTTAATGAAATCGATCGTGACGGTGAACAGTATACCAAAATTACTTATGCGCTAGATCCCTATGCTACGGTGATAGGCTTGAATGGTGATAAGGGTGCTTTGATTGATATCAATGCAAAAGATAGTTATCCTGAAGGATGGGCGAATATGACTCGTCCAGTGCAACTAAATAAAGAAGATTCAATCATTTATGAACTGCATCTTCGCGATTTTACAATAGATCAATCCGCTGGCGTGAGTAAAGCGGCACGTGGTAAATATATTGGTGCGGTTGAGTCAGGCAGCGGCTACCAAGATCTGAATGGTAAGAAGATTGCAACTGGTATTGATAGCCTAGTAGAGTTAGGTATTACCCATGTTCATATCCTGCCATTTTTTGATTTTGCGACCGTTGATGAAACCAGATTAGATGACCCTGATAATCGTAATTGGGGCTATGATCCAAAGAACTATAATGCACCAGATGGAAGCTATTCGCTTAATCCATATGATCCTAAGTTACGAATTGTAGAAACGCGTGCCATGATTATGGGGTTTCACCAGCAAGGAATCAGGGTTGTCATGGATATGGTTTATAATCATATGGCAGATACGTCTAATTTTGACAATATTGTACCTGGTTATTATTTCCGTAGCGATAGTTTAGGCAGATTTACCAATGGTTCTGGTTGTGGGAATGAACTGGCAACCGAACGCCCGATGGTGAGCAAGTTTATTTTAGATTCAATTCGTCATTGGTTGGTCCATTATCAAATCGATGGTTTGCGTCTGGATTTGATGGAATTAATGGATCTGGATACCATGAAACAAATTGTTAACTTAGCAGGTGAAGTTGATTCCTCCATAATTGTCTATGGCGAACCTTGGCGAGGTGGGGAAACGCCTTTAGTTAACGGTACTCATCGTGGTGCGCAGCGTGATCAGGAGTTTGCGATTTTTAATGATGCATTTCGTGATGTGCTTCGGGGCAATAATTCTCCATCTTGTGGTTTTGTTAATGGCGATCCGCATAATCCACTTTTGGGATGGGGTGTGATAGAAGGTGTTAAAGGTTCTATTAATAGCTTAACTTCAAAACCGCGTGAAACAATTAATTATGTTGATGCTCACGATAATTATACCTTATGGGATCATTTAGAAAAAAGTCAATATCCAGAATTAAGAGCTGGTGATTATCGTCAAAATATTCCGGTTAACCCTTTTGATTCAAAGCTGGTTCGTCAAAATATGCTGGCACTAGGCATAATATTGACCTCACAAGGGATCCCGTTTATGCAGGGAGGCGCGGAAATTCTTCGGACTAAAAATGGTGATCATAATAGCTATCGTAGTGGCGATGATGTAAACGCGTTTCATTGGCAGGATAAGGCTAAATTTCAAGCTGTATTTAATTATGTCCGTGGGTTAATTGAACTAAGGCGTAAACATTCAGCATTTAGAATGACTAATCGGCGAGATATAGATGAAGCTATGACGGTAAATGCGCTGCATAATAATGAAAAATCTGGTGTGATATACACGCTGTATCGTAATCATGCCAATGGTGATGAATGGAAAACTATTATAGTGATCTACAATGCAACTACAATTGATAACTATAATGTTAATGATTCATTGCCTGCGTCAGAAAGTGGCGTGTGGAACATCGTGGTTAACCATGAGCGTGCCGGAGTTGATATTTTAGCTGTGGTAGAAAATGGGCATATTCCATCATTAAAATCGCATTCAATGATGGTAATGTACGCTTAAACATTAATTATTTTCCAACGCGTAACAATGTTATAATACAATTCTGGGTGATTGCGAAGCTAGGGTTAAATTTAGTACTAAATTAATAATAACAAAGCAATGTGTTATTACTATGGTTCTTGAGATTATTGGTGATCTGTTAAGGTGAATTAAATGTCGAATTATTTGTCAATTGATGAAGCGATTGAATTGTCTGGTATCCCTTCTGCAATATTTAATGAAAAATATTTGCAGGGAGGCGTTATTAGCGTAATAGTCGAAGATGGAAAAAAGACTATTGAAATGTCTGAGTTTTTGCGAGTCTTTCCTCATGCTAAAATAGAAAGAAATAAATCGCACGCAGATATCGCGATTGATAATCAATTAAAACAGATGAAAATAGAAAATCTTGAATATCAGGTTGCAAATTTACAGCGTCAGCTTGAAAAGCACTCTGAAGAATACGAGTGGCTGCGTAGTAAATTTGATAATACAACTTTATTGTTAGAACAAAAGCTTGATACCTCCGAAATAGATAAGTACAAACAGGAAATTCGTCAGCTTACTCATCAGGCTATGCAATGGGAAAAAAAATATAATACTTTGTTGGCCGCAAATGAATTAAAAAGCTTACTTAAAGAAAACATGGAGCTTAAACAAAAGTTAGAAAGTTCTGCTCCGAAAGCCCAGCCGACTAAGGTTGCGAATCCTGTAACCTCACCTCAGGCGTCAATAATAGAGGCGCCGATTCACCAGCGAACTCAGATTCCGGAGCAAACTATACCTCCCCAGATGCAACCCATCAATCAAGGTGCCGCAAATGTGCTTCAGCAACCACAGCAAAAAGCAAAACGGCGCAAGATTTTTGGGGTATTTTAGAACTAGGCACAGGTTTGTGCAGTTAGCAAATTAAGTCATCGCTGACTTTTTGCTTTAAATTAAATTCTAATGCAGGAGTGTATATATGAAGCTTGTCAGCACATTTAAGACAAGAGTATTGTCCTTTTTTGATAATCGATTCACTAAACGTAGTCAATTTACTGGTGGAGCAAATCTTCTTGATGAGAATTATGATTTTAATGGCAGTAAAGCGCCACGGACAATTACCGAAAATTTAATCCATCATGCTTATCTATCTAATGCTGAGTCATTGCTTACTCTTGGTTCTGATCTAGGTGGCTTGACGCCGCGCGAAGTCGAAGAAAAAATTTCTCACTTTGGCTACAATGAAATTGACAAACACGAGGAACTTAGCTGGTATAAACATTTATGGCTAAGCTATAAAAATCCATTCAATCTTCTATTGACTATTTTAGCATTAGTCTCATTCTTTAGCGATGATATGAAAGGTACGGTTGTAATTGGTGGTATGGTAGTTATTTCAACCGTATTACGCTTTGTACAAGAGCGCCGTTCCAATAATGCAGCGGATAAATTAAAGGCAATGGTGAGCACCACCGCAACAGTTATTCGTCAGGATGATGAAGATGATGAGGATGATGAACAAATAGCAGAACTTGAAAAGCAGATCCTTGTTACTAACCCCATGCAAATGGCTAACCGCCATGAGATTACGATAAGAAGTCTGGTTCCTGGTGATGTAATTACTTTATCGGCTGGGGATATGATTCCGGCGGATGTACGGATTTTAACTGCTAAAGATTTGTTTGTATCACAAGCGGCACTAACAGGTGAGTCGCTACCGGTTGAGAAATTTACTAAACAATCTAAAGCTGATGTTAATGAGGCTTTGGAACTTGAGAATATTGGCTTTATGGGGTCAAATATTGTCAGTGGATCAGCTTTAGCGGTGGTTATTTCAACTGGGAAAAATAGTTTCTTTGGTGCATTAGCAGATAAAGTAGTTACGCAAAATGTCGTTGAAACTTCATTCCAAAAAGGGGTTAACCGGGTCAGTTGGTTGCTAATTTATTTTATGCTGATTATGTCGCCAATTGTATTTATTATCAATGGTATCAGCACTCACGCGTGGCGCGATGCGGCATTATTTGCTTTATCGGTTGCAGTTGGGTTAACCCCTGAAATGCTGCCGATGATTGTTACCTCGACGCTTGCCAAAGGTGCAGTTGCGATGTCACGACGTAAGGTGATCGTAAAACGTCTGGATGCAATTCAAAATTTTGGCGCAATGGATATTTTATGTACTGATAAGACTGGCACTCTGACGCAGGATAAGATCTGCTTAGAAAAACACACGGACATATTTGGTAATGATTATGATGATGTATTAGAATATGCATATTTAAATAGTTATTACCAAACTGGTCTAAAAAATTTACTTGACGTTGCTGTGTTGGAGCGTGGTAACTTTGGCGATATTCCATTGCTCATCAAAAAATATACTAAAGTTGATGAAGTCCCTTTTGATTTTCAACGGCGTAGAATGTCGGTAGTAGTGGCGGATTCTGCGGGTGAACAAGTTCTAATCTGTAAGGGTGCAGTTGAGGAAATGATGAAAAGCTGTAAGTATGCAGCTCATGATAATCAGGTGATGCCGTTAACTGAAGAATTACTGGAGAAACTCCGCTCGGTGACTGCGGAGCTTAATTCAGATGGATTACGGGTTGTTGCGGTTGCTAAGAAAAATTATCCTACTCCTAAGGCTAGTTATAGTGTCGAAGATGAGCAGGAAATGATCTTGGTTGGTTATGTTGCCTTTTTAGATCCACCAAAAGAGACCACTCGCCCAGCAATTGAGGCACTTAATAAACTCGGTATTGAAGTTAAGATTCTTACTGGTGATAATGATTTGGTAACGGCTAAAGTTTGTCGTGAAGTTGGGTTGAATGTTGAAGGATTACTACTTGGATCTGAAGTAGACAAACTATCCGATGAAGAATTAACCGTCATTGCTAAAAATACTACTGTGTTTGCTAAACTTACTCCAGCACACAAAGAGCGGATTGTTGAGCTTTTACGAGCTGGTGGACATGTAGTTGGTTTCATGGGTGATGGGATCAACGATGCTCCGGCACTTAGAGCTGCAGATATCGGTATTTCAGTTGATACTGCGGTTGATATTTCTAAAGAAGCCGCTGATATCATCCTACTTGAGAAAAGTTTGATGGTGTTAGAGCAGGGGGTTGAAGAAGGGCGTAAAACCTTTGCCAATATGCTTAAATACATTAAAATGACGGCTAGTTCTAATTTTGGAAATGTATTCTCTGTGTTGATCGCCTCGGCATTTATCCCATTTTTGCCGATGCTGCCAGTGCAATTACTTTTGCAAAATCTGATTTACGATATTTCGCAAACTGTAATCCCATTTGATAATGTTGATGCGGAGTTCGTGGAAAAACCGCAGCGTTGGGATCCAGCTGACTTACGCAGGTTTATGATTTTCTTTGGACCGATTAGTTCAATTTTTGATGTACTGACATTTTTTGTAATGTGGCATGTTTTTGGTGCCAATAGTGCTGAGCATCAAACCTTATTCCAAAGTGGATGGTTTGTCGAAGGGCTTTTGACGCAAACGCTTATTGTACACATGATTAGAACACGCAAGATTCCGTTTATTCAAAGTGTGGCGGCGTGGCCTATGGTGGTAATGACGACTTGTGCGGTAGCAATCGGAATAATTCTACCAATGTCACCATTAGCGCATATGGTTGGGATGCAAGCATTACCAGCTGGGTACTTCGTATTCTTACTATTTGCAATAGCTGGTTATATGGTCTTAACGCAATCGCTTAAAGGGATTTATGTACGTAAGTTTGGCTGGCAGTAATATTAAAATTACGGTGGCTATTATTGTTAACCTCATTTATTTAGAAATAATAAAAAGAGTACAATTAGGGGTTCCTTTAGATATATAATGCCCCCTAAAAAAGAGACACCACAAATATGAACAGATTTGCTAAAATTGCCTACAATTAAAAGTAAGGAACTGACAAGATGGCAAAACGTACAAATTACTCAAATGAGTTCAAATTTAAGGTGGCACTAGAAGCTATAAAAGGTGAAGTAACCTTTGATGAATTGTTACTACTCAGCCCCCTACTAAACCCCAGCGTTTAGGTTGAGTAGTATGCTAAAATTCCCCCCAGAATAAATAATTTTTTTTAGGCTTATGATTACAACAGATTTCCAATATAAAACATTAGCAGCAGCTAATAAAAAGATCGTTGATTTACAAGATAAGTTGAGCAAACAACTAAAAATCAACGAAGGATTGGTATTGGAAAACCATCAACTCAAAGCA
>JAIEPY010000122.1 GCA_019748155.1 Burkholderiales bacterium
ACTCCAATTTTTAGTTACAAATTATAGCTCAAAATTAAGCTTTCAAGTGGTGCATCTCACCTCAGCGGATGCAAAATACCATCTGAATATTTAAATGTGACTACACCATCACTTGTTTCTGCGAGGATACCAATAAGTTTACCATTTTTAGTAACGTATAGCTGCATAATACCACTTTATAATTAAGTATATATACTTAATTATATCACATTATCAGAATAAAATCAAGATGTAACAACATAATTATTTGCCTATACATGTTGACAAATTGAGATAAAAATGCTATACTAGAGTATATATACTCTAGTATAGGGTATTAACTCAATGAGAAAATCATTATTGGAAATCAATTATTCTAAAATAGAATCCCTTGCAAGGAGTCGTTACCTATATAATCATGAGCAATTAAGAGATTTATTTAATCAATTGAAAACAGAAAAAACAATCCCACAATCTTTGAGTTTTATAGGCTTTTATGAGTATTTACTAAAAATTGGATTGGTTAAATTCGAAATTACTTTGAATGAGTGGCGTATTTCCAGATACTCATTTGATAAACAAATAGATGTATACCGCCTTGCTATATCGTTAAAGAAAAATAGTTTTTTCTCTATGAGTACCGCATTGAATCTTTACGGCTACAGCAATTATAGAAATGATTTTATTTTTGTGTCGTGTGAGTCACCCAAAAAGGAACTTGAATACAGTGCCTTAACTCAGGAAAACATAGATAGAGCATTCCATAAACCATACCGAAGAACACAATCAGTTGAACAGTTTAATGATAAAAATATTGTTTTTCTAACACCTAAATACACTGGAAAATTTGCCATTATTCATGAAAAATTTCCGACCTCCTCAATAAACAGAGCGTTTGTTGAAATGATTATTAATGTTCAATATTTTAGAACTTCACTAGAAATTATACAGACATATATACCGCTAAAATCTAAAATTGACCTCAATCAGGTATTTAATATTGTTAAAGCATTTGATTTAATCTATCCTTATTTTCAGTGTGTTGGCTTTTATCTGGAAAAGCTTGGTTTTCAAAAAGAAGAGTTAACTGCATTTAAAGAGAGAGTAAGCGATTTTAAATTTTACACTGACAAAAACCAAAATAACTATTTATTTGATAGTTATTGGCAGATGTTTTATATTTCCCACACCTGAACGGACTCGAAATACCAGTAGGTGAGGAGCTCAGTAACGACGTTATTGCGAAATAGTCCGAGCAGTTTGATAGCCGCCACCTAGGCTTTGGTACAAACTAACCAACGAAATCAACTGCTGCAACTTGGTTTGCGTAAGATCAATCGCTAAAATATCTTGTTCAATTTTCGCACCTAGTACCAGCACATAGGGAGTTAACCCACGCTGATACATCGCTTGCTTGGCAGCTAATGAATCCTGCAAGCTGTGTAGTGCTCCCATATCACTAGTCATCTTTTGATTATAGCCGTTATTGCTTGCTAGTGCATTATCGACTTCATGTAGGGCACTATTTACCACCATTTTATAATTCGCGAGCGCAGCTTTAAATACTGCCGTGTTGGTATTAATCTGCCCAAAAACACTTGGCGAAATTGTCCAATTGGCATACGCGGCATAATAGCTCTGCTGATTACTATTCGCGACATTAACATTCGGAACTGGCTGGCTAAATCCCTGCGTACCAGATCCTGCTGCGTAAAAATAATTTAAGTTTACGCTTGGCAGCAATGCGCTGGAGGCAACACTAATCCCCTCATTTGCGGCTTTGAGCTGATCTTCAGCTTTCATCACATCAGGTCTGCCAGCTAAAACGCTCACCGGTAGATTACCCGGAATCACTTGGTTCGGATTAATTGCCGCAAATTTATTGACAGATTTAACTTCACCCGGAGTCTGATTAAGTAAATAACGTAGTGCGTTTTGCGTTGCGGTCAGATTTTTTTTAGCCAAGGCTAATTGTCCGGCGA
Source organism: Burkholderiales bacterium (assembly GCA_019748155.1). GTDB lineage: Bacteria > Pseudomonadota > Gammaproteobacteria > Burkholderiales > UBA11063 > Aquella. Next base: position 1,962 of record JAIEPY010000122.1, read on the forward strand.
CTAATTGCTGCTTACTCTTGAGCTCATCAACACTAAGTTGATTTGCTAGCCCACGTCTATCCATTGCCTGACTAATTTCGGTCAGCTCACCCAAATCATTATGTAACTCAGTAAATTGTTCAACCAGGCGAATTTGCGCCAAATTAGCAAAATACGCACCAGTTACTTGTCCGATCACTGCCAGACGGACACTCAACTCAGCATTTTTGGCAGCATCGACATTATACTTTGCTTGTTTTTGTAGCGTATAATTAGTAAAGACGTTAATCGCATAAGTTGGCAATATGGCAAAGAACGCGCCAGTATTATTCACTACGCCCAAATTACCAATCGGCGTAAAACTGTTTTGTGAACTACCGTTAACATAACCGCCAAAAACACTAAAAAACGGAATCCAGTTAAGCTTAACACTCAGCAATTGCCCTTGCGCGGCTTCTAGATTAGCTTTGGCAGCCTCGATACTAACATTATTTTTTAAGCCACTTTCAATCACACGATTAAGCTCAGGATCCTTAAATTTTTGCCACCATGCCAAGTATGGCAAGCTTTCGCTAATTGGCTCAATATTTGCCGTGGTAGAACTCCAATGATTGGGAGTATTCAGCTCCGGCTTCTGGTAATCCGGCGAAAAATAAGAGCATCCGATTAAAATCATCGGGAATAATAAGCAGGATAATTTACGCATTCTTTAGATTACCATTCTAATTTGATAAAGTTAAATAATAAAGATTATCATATTGACAAAACCACCATTAAAGGATAGCAGACTAATCCGAGCGTAATTATAACAAATTTTATCAAAATTCAGCTTTATAACAAGGCTTCTATTATATTTAATTCATGTAGAGCCCACCATTCATCCATAGTTTTTAACTATAATATTAATTCAAATCATTAATTAGACTATTTACCCTACCTCGCATATAATAACTCCTGTAAGCAAAACAAGCCGAATGACGCAAATAAATAGTCAGTCCAACTGACTCAAAACGTCACCAGGCAAATTCACTTTAAATTTACACAGAGGAGTGTTATCATGTTATCAGTAGGAAATAAATTCCCAGAATTCAAATTAACTGCAGTTAATGGTACTAGCGCGGAAAGTTTTAGCCAGGCAAGCCTTGAAACTTATGCCGGTAAATGGAAAATCATCTTCTTTTGGCCTAAAGATTTTACTTTTGTTTGCCCAACTGAAATCGCTGGTTTTGGCAAACTAGAAGGTGCGTTTAACGACCGCGATGCGGTTCTAATCGGTGCTTCAACCGATAGCGATTTTGTTCACGCAGCTTGGCGCGGTTCTCATGCAGATTTAAAACCGTTAACTTTCCCATGGCTGGCTGATATTAAAAAAGACTTAAGCAATGCTCTAGGTATTTTAAATGCTGAAGCTGGGGTTGCCAATCGTGCAACTTTCATCGTCGATCAAGATAATATCATTCGCTACGCAGAAATGACCGATATGAGCGTGGGGCGTAACCCAGATGAAACATTACGAATTTTAGATGCATTACAAACCGATGAATTATGCCCATGTAATTGGCATAAAGGCGATGCAACACTTTAACTCTTGGTCTTTGAACCTTGGACTTTGTCGTACCTCAAAAAAGATTCATCATGTACTTCTGTGTACATTTCCTCATCTTTTTTTCAGCACTTCGCGTCCAAGAATCAAATACTTCGAGTAAGGAAGAAGTGAAAACTAACTATCATCCTCAGGAGAATAAATCATGAATTTTGAAGCAATTTTAAATGGCATTCCTGCTTATGCCAAAGATATTAAGCTAAATCTAAGCAGTATGCTGACTAATCATTCGGTACTAAGTGATAGTCAGTTTGCTGGCGCAATATTAGTTGCGGCTATTTCCACCAAAAATAGTGGCTTAACTAAATTAGTCAATCAGGCAGTCGCAGAACAACTGCAGGTACAAGAACTCGACGCAGTACGAGCCGCCGCGGCAATTATGGGAATGACTAATATTTACTATCGCTTTACCGATTTAGTTGATGACCCCAGTTATGCAACTATGCCAGCTGGCTTACGCATGAATATTTTACGTGATCCCGGCGTAGATAAACTGGATTTTGAAATGTGGTCGCTGGTTGCCTCAGTAATTGGTGGTTGCCATAAATGTGTAAGTTCACATGAGCAACAATTAATTAAACACGGAATTAGCAAAGAGACCGTGCAGTTACTAGCCAAGATAGCCGCGCTAGTCCATAGCCTTTCTTGTATTCATAGCATTGAAATAAATTCTATCTGCTGCTGATGAAACCAATGATCAAGTTACTATGGATTTATTAACTCAGCGCTTACAGGTGTATGAAAAAACTGTTTGGATGCTGCGGAGTTTAATTCAGTAGGACATCTCTTTGTATAATAACGGTAATCATTTTAGATTGCCGTTATTTCGTTTGCACCTAAAGAGTTCAGTAGCACTTTATTCAACAACAAACTAATAACCCTCTGATAAATTTCATGTATCTCAATACTCAATTCTATAATTTCCCCATTAAGTAAACATTTTGGTATTAATCAACTACATTTTTACCTAACATATAGAATGGCATAAATGTTTGCCACCAATTATTTTGCAAAAAACTTAAAGGATAACAACACATACAGTTGCTGTTTCTTAAAAATTAATACACACTTATATATAAAAAATATAAATACACAGTTACAGCGCTGTATTGTGGATAAGACTCAATTCAACACCTATATAAAACAAAACCTACGGTTAACTGCAAGGCACAAACAAATTGAATTGTAAAGTTTGTTTGCCGTACTAAAAGCTGATACAATCATGCTATGTAAATTTAGGGTCTTAAAAAATGGCGTTAATTGATATAGTGAAATGTGATGAACAGGGAAATGATTGGATTGTTCATAAGTACCCATCTAATGAATTAAGGTTAGGTACGCAGTTAATTGTTAATGAGTCTCAAAAGGCAATCCTGGTCAAAAATGGACAGGTTTTTGATATTTTTGAATCTGGAAGATATACTCTATCTACATCAAATATTCCATTATTAAATAGTGTTATTAACTTGCCATTTGGCGGAAATAGTCCATTCACTGCAGAGATTTGGTTTTTTAGTACGCTAAATAAACGTGACCAGAAATGGGGTACTCCAAATCCAATTAATGTTACTGATTATGGCTCAGGGATGTCAATTGATGCTAGGAGTTTTGGGAATTGGGGTTATCAATTGGTTAATCCAACTGCTTTCTATCAAAAATTTATTGGTGCTACAGCTAATTTTCATTCTGATGAGTTAAAGAAGCAGTTTGACAGTATGTTATTACAAAAATTTACGGTTAGCTTGGCGGGGTTTATTGAAGACCGACAAATTTCTGTCACAAAGCTAATGGCTTATCTGGATGAAGTATCTTCGAATATTCTAAATAGCATAGCAACTGAACTTGCATTATATGGCATTGAGGTAAGTAATTTTAATATTTCAAGTTTGACTTTTGATCAAATACAATTAGAGAGAGTTCGTAGTGTTGAATTTGAAAGAATGAAAGTTGAAAAATTAGGACAAGTACAAGTTAGTAATAGCTATCAAGTAATTCGTAATTTAGATATTATGGAAGCAGCGGCAAATAATCAAAATGGTGTTGCAGCTGCAGGAATGTCTACAGGACTTGGTCTGGGTGCTGGTTTAAACATGTTTTCGGCAGTGCAACAACAAACAAATGGTCCTACCCCAGAGGAGCGACTTTTAAAGTTAAAAAAACTTTTTGATGCTGGATTAATTACTGATGATGAATTAAAAGCAAAACGTTTGGAAATATTAAGTTTAATATGAAAATATTTAGATTTTTAGAGGTTATTGGCTGGGGTTTAATAGTAGCTGTATATGTACTTAGTTCATATTTGTTATCAGATTATACTAAATCAGATTATAGCTATTGGATTAGAGTTGTTTGGTCTGGACTGATACTTACATTAATGTACACCTCTGTTACTGTCTTTAATCGTAAAGCTAGGTTGCAAAATAATAATACCCCTCTGTATATAGCATTTGTTATTAAAATGTGTTTATGTGGTTTAATTAGTATTGGTATATGCATTCGATCATATTTCTTTGATTCTAATTGGATGCAAGTGATAAATATTTTATCTCAGAGCATAATAACAATATATTTAATTTTAGTTTCTACGGGACTAATTTCAGTCGGTATATTGGAATCAACAGATAGAAAAACATTAATTTCGAGAAAAGTATTTTTAGATGATTGTAATACCTTATTCATTGATATTGAAAACCATATTACTGTAAATAATGTAAGTCTATTTAAAAAAGTTAAAGAATTATTTCATAAGTCAATCTTAGTGGTCAATAGTGATAACCAGTTGAAAAATTTGAATAATATAAAGTCATCTTTAATGAGAATTACTCCAAATAGTGATGAAGCTCAACAGAATGAGGTACTTTTAAATACAATTAATATTATTAACGATTTTTATAGGTAATTAAATGAGTGTTGCTTTACAATGTCCTCAGTGTCAAGCTCCTATAAGTGCAAATACAAAAAAATGTGAGTATTGTCAATCAGAAATATTTGTAAATAGCGTGGCTTATTTATCTACTAAGGATAGTGGTGTTATTTCACGTTACTTATCTTCATATCAAACTCTACTAAATGAAAATCCCAGAAATCTAGAAGCTAATGTCGGAGTTGGTGTTTGCTTTTTAATTAGAGGTCTTTATCAAGAAGCACAACCATATTTTGTAATGGCTACTAAGAACCTGTTTAGAATCTTCTTAAAATTAATGCTACAAAAGCTAAGATCACCATATGTAAGCTTGTATTCATCAGTCGCTCGCAATTTTTCCACAGCCTACGACACTTTTCTAACCAACTAAATGAACGCTCGACTATCCAACGCTTTGGCAAGACTACAAAGCTATGTAACTCATTTCTTTTAACAACCTCAACTTTTGCGCTCAATAGCTCATTTACCGTTTCAGCAAATTTTTCACCGCGATATCCACCGTCTGCCAATACGTTTTGTACTTCAGCTAAATTATCTTTAGCTGTTTCAAACATTAGCTCCGCACCTGCTCTATCGGTTACATTAGCTGTAGTTATACAAATGGCATGCGGTAAGCCTTGGGTGTCTACTGCTATATGGCGTTTTATTCCCGAGACTTTTTTACCAGCATCGTAACCTTTATTTTCTGCTGTATCGGTATTTTTTACACTTTGAGCATCAATTATACAGAAACTCGTCATTTCTTTCCTGCCATCTTTTGTACGTATTATAATGCGCCCCTTTGTCAAGACCACTAATTAACTATTTAAAGAAACAAACTAAGCCGCGTATTTCATCTGTTGT
>JAIEPY010000106.1 GCA_019748155.1 Burkholderiales bacterium
AACTTACCAAATATTAATAAAAGGTCTAAAATATTCAAATTAATTCAGACGTTTTAAATATGTGTAAGGTACGAAGAACATTTATTTCCAAGGTTTCCAAGTTATTGGAACTGACAACACTGCCTTTTTATTTCAATTTATCCAGTTTTAGTGGTACGAGGCAGGAAATAACTTCCTACCTTAGAACCAAATAACTATTCAACCGTGACTGACTTCGCCAGATTACGCGGTTTATCGACATCCGTGCCTTTGGCAATTGCAGTATGGTATGCTAGCAACTGCAGCGGAATTGTATATAAAATCGGCGCTAAATAATCCGGAACTTGTTTTAAGCCCAAATCTACCGTGGTATAGCATTGTTCAGCTAATTCATCCGGATGATCGGTAAATAAATAAACCTGCCCTTGTCTGGCTAATACTTCCTGCACATTAGATTTAACCTTATCGGCAAGCAAATTAACTGGCATTGCCACTATCACAGGCATATCTTTGTCAATCAATGCTAAAGGACCGTGTTTAAGCTCCCCTGCGGCGTAACTCTCGGCATGGATATAAGATATCTCTTTAAGCTTCAGCGCGCCCTCAGCAGCCACGGGAGCCATCGTATGACGCCCTAAAAAGAGTGCATTGTGCTTATATTCAAACTCTTTAGCAATTTCTTTAACTTGCTCTTCCACTTCCAGTGTCGCAACCACCAGATTAGGTAACTTACGGATTTGTTCAATTACTTCTTGTTCCGCATCAGCACTCAATAAGCCACGAGCTTTCGCCAAACTAAACGCAAGATACAACAAAACAACTAATTGAGTAGTAAAGGCTTTAGTTGATGCCACGCCAATTTCTGGTCCGGCCTGAGTTAACATGTGTAGTTTAGACAATCGCACCAGACTGCTTTCTGCAACATTACAAATTGACAAAGTTTTATCCATACCAAGTTCAATTGCATATTTGATACTGGCTAAGGTATCCGCCGTTTCGCCAGACTGTGACAAGCTGATTACCAAGGTATTTGGATTGGCTGGGATTTTACGATAACGATACTCGCTGGCAATGTCTACTGCGCATTCTAAATTAGCATATTCTTCAATCCAATATTTGGCAATTGAACCCGCATTGTAACTAGTACCACATGCAATAATCTGTACTTTATTAATACTACTAAAAATCGCAGTAGCTTCAGGACCAAAGATATCTGCGTTAAAGTTACTACCCAGATGTTGCATGGTATCAGCAATCGCACGGGGTTGCTCAAAAATTTCTTTTTGCATATAGTGGCGGTAGTGCCCGAGTTCACTGGCTGATGCTGATAATTCACTAATATTAACTTTACGTTTTACTAGATTACCATCTTTATCCCAGATTTGATAATCATCACGCGAGATCCGCGCTATATCGCCCTCTTCCAGATAAACCACCTTTTGCGTAACTGGTAATAATGCTGAAATATCTGAAGCAAAATACATCTCTTCAATCCCGACACCCAGAACTAATGGTGACCCAAGGCGAGCACAAATTACCTCATTTGGATTGTCTTTGCTAATCATTCCAATTGCATACGCACCATGCAAATGTTGCGTCGCCATTCTAACCGCTTCTAATAAATCATGATTATGTTTATAAATTGAATGAACTAAATGAACAATAACTTCGGTATCAGTCTGAGAATCAAATTGATAACCTTGAGCTTGTAATTCGTTACGAAGCTGCGCGTAATTTTCAATAATCCCATTATGCACTACTGCCAGATTATTCGCAGAAAAATGTGGATGGGCATTAGTTTCACTAACTCCGCCATGCGTCGCCCAACGGGTATGTCCGATTCCGACTGTACCTTTAAAATGATCACTCGCGCATTTTTGTGCTAGTTCCTTAACTCGTCCGGTAACCCGTTCGCGAGTTAATTCACCAGAAGCATTAATCACAGCAACACCAACCGAATCATAACCACGATATTCTAAACGTGACAAACCTTCAATAATTACCGAAACTACGTTTCGTTCACTAACTCCACCAACTATTCCACACATTTTCTAACCCTCTTGAATAATTTTATTAGACTTCTTTCACAAGCTGCTTCTTTAGTACTTATACGTCGTCGTAAATACTTATCCAGTGCTCATGTACTTCGTGTACATTCCGCGCTTCAAAGAATTTACTCCTAGTCTAAGAACTAAATAATTGCTTATGCAAGAAGTCTATTTAGTAATATAGTTAATTCGCTACTGGCATTTAAACATGGTATATAACGTAACTCACGCCCCCCACGACTAATAAATAATTCACGATTTTGAATCGCTATTTCTTCCAGCGTCTCTAAACAATCACTAACAAAGCCCGGGCAAATAACATCAACTGTAGCGATTTCTGCCCTCGCTAAGACATTAAGCGTTGCATCAGTTGCAGGACCAACCCATTCTGCCCGTCCAAATTTAGATTGGAAACATAATTTAGCTGCTACTTCTGGCTCTAATTCCAATGCTTGACATAATAACTGATAGGTAAGTTTACATTCTTCAACATAACTGTCACCATTTTCCACGAGCTTAACGGGTAATGAATGAAAGCTTACAACTAATTTATCAGCTCGCCCATTGCTTGCCCAATGCTCACGTACTTGATTAGCTAGCGCCTTAATATATAAAGGATGATCTGCAAAGCTATTAATAAATTTAATTTTTGGAACCGAGTATGATTTTTGGTAGTAGTGACTAATTTGATCAAAAACCGCAGCGGTAGTTGAACTTGAATATTGCGGATAAAGTGGAACTACCACTAATTCGCTGATGGCTTGTTGTGCAGAATACTTAGCTAACTGAGCCTTAATATCCTCAGCGCCATAACAAAACGCATAGCCAACACGTGCTGTATCACCAATCGCTTGCAAATGCTCTTGCAATAGTCTCGCTTGCTCTTTGGTATAATGAATTAATGGTGCACAATCATTTTCAAGCCAAATTTGTCGATATTTATGGAGTAATTTTTTACTTCTTAGCGGTAAGATAATTCCATATAAAATTGGATACCATAATAAACGAGGTAAGCCAACAACCCGCTGATCAGATAAAAACAAGCGGAGAAATTTACGTATAGCAGCAACAGATAACTGCTCTGGTGAACCTAAATTCACTAGTAAAACTAATTTTTGACTCATGATTGGCTACGCTTCATCTATATCAGAATCATTAGTTCCTTGTGCTTGGTCAGATTTTTCTTTTCTTTTAAAGCTTGCTTCTTCACCTTTAATCAAGCGCACGATATTGCTTTGATGTTTAAAGATAACTATCACAGCAATCATTAATGTTGCGCCGAAGTAAGAGGTATTCTGAAATAAAACATAAGCATATAGGGGGGATAACAAAGTTGCTAAAATAGCTGACAATGATGAAACTCGTGTAAACTTAAACACCACAAACCAGCTTACCACAACCAATAGAGCTAAAATTGGGTTGAACCCTAATAAAACCCCAATTGCGGTTGCAACTCCCTTACCACCTTTAAATTTAAAGAAGATTGGGAAAATATGTCCAATTACGACAAGAACACCACAAATTCCAACAATCGCATCACCGCCATCAATTCCACGCATTAAAAATCTGGCAATTAAAACAACAATTAAGCCCTTGAGAAAGTCACCCAACAAGGTAAATGCGGCGGCTTTTTTATTACCACTGCGCATCACGTTGGTAGCACCAGCATTATTAGATCCATAGTTGCGTGGATCATCCATCTTCATAAATTTGCTAACAATTATAGCAAAAGATAAAGACCCCAATAAATATGCCACTAAGAGCATGCTATATAATGAGTAATTCAATTTTAAAAACTCCGAAGAACGGTAAATAGTTAGTAGGTCACATTAAATTTAATCTGGTTAGTTCCTACACTTACATCAGTATTATTATTTGCTTTAATCGGAATAGCTACACTATCTTTTAATGTAGCTTCCATTGATTTATTATTTAATTGTGGCGCGTAAGCTTGTAATGTGCTTTGATTAGAATCGGTGATATTAAAATTATTAATAGCATTTTGATCGTAACTATTTTGATTACGATTAAAATACTGCCCATTACCACCTGTAGCTGTTACTGATGAAGTTGGCAGTGCTACAGTCTCAGGTTTTAAATTTTGTGGAACTGTGCTGCTTGAATTCTGGCGAGCACAGTTTAGAGCGTTAATTTTATTGCAATACCAGACACCACCACCGCTGACATTTCTTTTTTTTACTGAATCCGGTACACTGAACGCCAATTTGGGATCAGTGTTAGCACTTTCATGGCTTTTATCTGAGCTCAGAAAGCCTGGTGTAAAATCATCCAAAGTAAGCGCAGGTGTCACCAAAGGTAACAGACAAAACGCAATACTCCAGCTACGAAAAGTTGACCACATAACAAACTATACCGAGAATGATGAACCACAACCACAAGTAGTTTGCGCATTTGGGTTTTTGATAGTGAACTGAGCCCCCTCAAAGGAGTCGATATAATCAATCTCAGCGCCAACTAAATATTGGTAAGACATCGTATCTACTAAAAACTGTACACCATCTTTATCGACAACAAAATCATCATCGTTAGAAATTTCATCAAAGGTAAAACCGTACTGAAAACCAGAACAGCCACCACCGGTGATAAAGACACGTAATTTTAGGCTTGAATTGCCCTCTTCTTCAATTAACTCGCGAACTTTACTCACCGCATTGTCAGTAAAAATAATTGGATGTTCCATAATAATACTCCTAAGCAAAACAATCATATTATAATATTATAACAAAAAATCCCCCACAGTAGCGGAGGATTTTTTGTTTAAGGATAACTTAGACTTTAGCTGCCGCTGCAACTTCTGCTGCATAATCAACAACTTTTTTCTCAATACCTTCACCAACTACAAATAGTGTAAATCCACCAATAGTCGCTGACTTTGATTTTAATAACTGCTCTACGGTTTGTTTGCCATCATCGGCTTTAATGAATACTTGATTAAGTAACGTAACTTCTTTAAGGAACTTATTAACTGTTCCTTCAGCAATTTTCTCTAGCATATCGCCAGATTTACCATTTTCTTTAGCACGTTCAATAGCTACACGACGTTCAGTTGCAACTAATTCAGCATCTACGCCGCTAGCATCCAATGCTTTAGGTTTTGCAGCTGCAATATGCATCGCAATATCTCTGCCCAATTGCTCTTGACCTGCAGTAACATCAACCAAAACACCGATTTTAGCACCGTGCAAATATGATGCTAATTCACCGCTAGTGCTATTACGTACAAAACGACGTACCGTCATATTTTCACCAAGTTTGGCAATCAGTGCTTTACGCGCTTCTTCAACTGTTTCACCTGAAGCTAATTTAACTTCAGCGATATTTTCAAGCGTTGCATTTGGATTTGCAACTATAGCAGCAGCAATATCATTCGCAAACTTAACAAAACCCTCATCTTTAGCTACGAAATCAGTTTCGCAGTTAACTTCAACTATCGCCCCTGATTTTTTATCAGCGGTAATAGAAATTGCAACAATACCTTCGGCAGCAGTGCGTCCAGCCATTTTAGAAGCTTTATTACCTGATTTAATCCGCATTAATTCTTCAGCTTTTTTGATATCGCCGTCAACTTCAACCAATGCACGTTTACATTCCATCATTCCCAAGCCAGTCATTTCACGTAATTGTGCGACCATAGAGGCAGTAATATTTGCCATTTTAAACTCCTGTTTATTTGTATTCGATACTAACCGTCTAAGAGAAAAATATCCTTTAGACGGTTATGAAAAATTATTCAGCAGATACTTCGCCGTCAGCTTTTTTAACACGACGTACAGTTTTCGCTTCTTCGGCAGCTTCTTCAACCATTTCAACTTTTACCGCTTTAGCTAGATCAGTAACGGTTTCATTTTTAGCAGCTAAAATTGCATCTGCAAAAGCTGATGCGTAAAGTTTAATTGCACGAGCAGAATCATCATTACCAGGGATAACATAATCCACACCAGATGGATCATTATTAGTATCAACGATACCAATTACAGGGATTCCTAATTTTTTTGCTTCTTGAATTGCAATATCATGCATACCTGTATCAACTACAAACATCGCTGAAGGTAAACCTTTCATTTCAGAGATTCCACCGATAGTTCTTTGTAATTTTTCAACTTCACGAGAAATATCTAATAATTCTTTTTTAGATAGACCAGAATTTTCTTGAGCTAATTGTTCTGATTTAACTTCTAATTTTTTGATTGATTTTTTAACTGTTTCAAAGTTAGTCATCATACCACCTAACCAACGGTGATCAACGTATGGCATACCACAACGTTTTGCTTCTTCAGCAATAATTTCACTAGCTTGAGCTTTAGCACCAACAAACAAAATAAAACCTTTGTTTTTGATTGTTTGTTTGGCAAATTTGATTGCTTCGTCAAACATTACCACTGTTTTATCTAAATTGATAACGTGGATTTTATTACGTGAACCGAAAATGAATGGCTTCATTCTAGGATTCCAGAATTTAGTTTGGTGACCGAAGTGAACTCCGGCTTCTAACATTTCTTTGATTGAAACTGACATATTAAATTTTCCTTAATAAGGGTTATACCGCCACTCGTGGATTTTGATGACTTACGCCACACCCTTTGACCACAAGTGTGTGAATTTTAAAAAATAAGACCTCGATTATACACTATTTAGCCAACTTATACTCAAAGTATTTTGATAGCAACCCCAGAATGCAGTTCCGCATAAGGTGAAAAAATGCAATACAGCCATATCAGAGACAATTAAATCACCATTCCATTAATTTGACTATCCCACATCATCTTAAACTTTCCATGTTCTTTTGCAAGTAACTCTTGAAATGAACCATCTTCAATAATCTGACCATTATCTATAACAATGATTCGATCCAAATGTTTGATTGTTGAAAGACGATGGGCTATTGCAATAACTGTTGCATTATTTTGTTCAAGCATTATGTTTATAGATTTCTGAATTTCATATTCAGTTTGTGAGTCAAGACTAGAAGTCGCCTCATCTAAAATCAAAATTGGTGCATTTTTTAGAATTGCACGAGCAATTGCTATTCTTTGACGTTGACCGCCACTAAGTTTTACACCTCGCTCGCCTACTAAAGTGTCATATTTTTCAGGCAAGCTTTCAATAAAATCATTGATATTAGCTGCCTTTGCAGCCATTTCTACCTCATCTTGAGTTGCATCATCTTTTGCATAGCCAATATTTTCACCAATAGAACGATGAAAAAGTATAATATCTTGTGGAATTAACGAAATTTGAGCGCGGAGAGAATCAGATGAAGCATCACCTATACTTTGATTATCAATAATAATATCACCAGATGTCAGCTTAAAGTTTTTTAGCAAAAGTGAAATCAGTGTAGATTTTCCTGCTCCAGAATGTCCAACAATACCAACTTTTTCTCCAGCTTGGATATGTAAGCTCAGATTATTAAAAATAGTACTATTGTTTTCATAATTGAAGCATAGATTATGTTACTACTCAGCCCCCTAATAAACCCCAGCGTTTAGGTTGAGTAGTATGCTAAAATTCCCACAGAGTAAATAAT
>JAIEPY010000076.1 GCA_019748155.1 Burkholderiales bacterium
AACTTACCAAATATTAATAAAAGGTCTAAAATATTCAAATTAATTCAGACGTTTTAAATATGTGTAAGGTACGAAGGTTTTGATCCTATGAAAGAATATACTCGTCGTGCTCACAATTTTAGCGTTGTCGTATTGCTAAAAAAGGTTCGTTATGTATCATGTATACACCGCCTCACCTTTTTTATCAATACTCCTAGCTATAATCGCGATCGCTTAGAGTATATACATAAAAGCTCAACTTATGAGCGTTCAAGGTATAGAATTGAAGAGGAAATCAATCTGTAAGCCGGATCCTGTCTTAGGCTATAAGCCTGAGGCAATCATTCATCTGGGCCAATTGTTACCAAGAGGCTCTAGCAACCTACCCGCGCAACTATGTGTAGAGGATAAATACGAATTGCGCCTATTTGGTCTTGCACCAAGTGGGGTTTTGCCTGCCACAACTATCACTAGTTGCGCGGTGCGCTCTTACCGCACCTTTTCACCCTTACCATTGCTGGCGGTATATTTTCTGCGCCACTTTCCGTAGCCGCCGAGGCGACCCCTGGGTGTTACCCAGCACTTTTATCCATCTGGTGTCCGGACTTTCCTCGATTAAGCCAATAACCGCGATTGCCCGATTGATTTCCAGACCAGATTGTAGCATAAAATGATAGTATTTGGTGGCGCATACAAGGATAGACTACGCTATTTAGATAAATAACGATCGACAATATTTTAAATTTGGGCATAGGGCAACGCCCAATGCCCAAGGTTCAAGTATAGTCGAGATAGTGTGTTAAAATCGGGGTGTGGTGTATCTATACTTGTCGTGCTCACAATTTAGCGTTGTCGTATTGCTGACATTCAAGGTATAAATCTAGTTGTTTGGGGTGATTATGACACAAGATATTCGTTGGAAACAAAGGTTTCAGCACTTTAATAGTGCATTAGATTGGTTAGCTAAAGCAGTTAACCGTAATGATTTGGACATGATCGGACAGGCTGGTGCAATTCAATTTTTTGAAATGTGCTTTGAGTTGTCGTGGAAATTGCTTAAAGACTATTTGGAACATGAGGGATACAGTGATGTGGCAAGTCCACGTTCGGCAATCAAACAAGCATTCAATGCTGGATTAATCTCCAACGGGCATGAGTGGATGGAAGTCTTAAATGATAGAAATATGACTTCTCACGTTTATGATGAAGAGACCGCGAGAAATATTTATCAACTAATTAGTAGCAAATACTACCCAATGTTTGTGGAGTTACAAAATACCTTTAGTCGGTTGGATAATGAATAATCAGGATTTTGGTTTTAAAGCTGGTGACCTTGAGCAAATAATTGGTGTAATAAGCCAGTTTTCAGTTGCTGAGGCAATAATATTTGGCAGTCGTGCTAAGGGAACATATAAAAATGGCAGTGACATTGATTTAGCGCTCAAAGGTGAATGTTTGGATAGTGCTATAGTTAGGCAGATAAGCTATCAGCTTAATGAAGAGCTGAATTTACCATATATGTTCGATGTGCTGAATTATCATACTTTGACTAATCCAGCACTGATTGAACATATTGACCGGGTTGGTAAGTCGATTTATACGGCATAACAATCAAATTGTCATATAACTAACCTAGAAATCTTTGAGTACCACGCAGCCAAAAGGCGCTAATTGCACGATTTTCTGAGTAATCTGATTATTACTATCATTAATCAGCATTACGTTTAAAGCTTGAGTCAGCACCAAGTCTAAACCAGATAATTCCAACGCACAATTTTCTGCACTAAAATTACAGACTACTAATAAATTTTCACCCTCATAATGACGGCTATAGACTAGTAACTGCGGATGCTCCAGTTGATAAAATCTGATTTCACCATCGGCAATAATCTGCTGCTCCTTACGTAATTGAATCAAGCGCTGATAATAATAAAAAACTGAGTTTTTATCGGTTAGAGCCGAGGTAACATTAATCTGCGGGTAGTTATCAGCAGCTTTAATCCACGGAGTTCCACTAGTGAAACCGGCATTAGGCATATCATCCCATTGCATTGGCGTGCGGGCATTATCGCGTGATTTTTGAGCCAAAATTGCCAGCGCTTGAGTATGAGAATAGCCCCATTCTGCGGTCATTAGATTATAAGCATTGATACTTTCGACATCGCGATAATCTTCGAGATTACTAAACTGAGGATTCGTCATCCCAATTTCTTCACCCTGATAAATATAAGGAGTGCCACGCATACAATGCAGAGCGGTTGCAAGCATGGTTGCGGATTGGTAAGGATGATTTTTATCATCACCAAAACGTGAAAGTGCTCGTGGCTGATCGTGATTTGACCAAAATAGGGCATTCCAGCCACCTCCGGCTTGCATTTGCAGTTGCCAGTCGCTGATTATTTTTTTGAGCTGTAAAAAATCATATTGCATAATGCTCCATTTATTGCCCTCTGCATAATCAACCTTGAGATGATGAAAACTAAATACCATATCCAGCTCATGTTCTGCTAAATTGGTATAGCGGATACAGTTGGCAATTGAAGTTGAGGACATTTCACCGACTGTGATAATTCCGTCTTTATAACTAAAAACCTCACGATTAATTTCTTTTAAGTAATCATGGATTTTAGGACCATCAGTATAGTATTTTCTTCCATCGCTGGTCGGAGTGTCCAGCGTATCATCCAGAAAAGTTTGTTCTTTGGAAATCAGATTAATTACGTCCAGACGGAATCCATCCACGCCCAGATCAAGCCACCAGCGCATCATGGTGTAAACTTCATTGCGTAACTGTGGGTTTTCCCAATTTAAATCAGCTTGAGTTACATCAAATAAATGTAAATAATATTGTCCCGTTTCTGGCGCAAATTGCCAGCTGCTGCCACCAAATTTCGATAGCCAGTTGGTCGGTGGATTGCCATTAATGCCATCTTTCCAGATATAATAGTTATAGTACGGGCTACTTGGATCACGTAATGCCTCTTGAAACCACTGATGCGCGGTTGAGGTATGATTTACCACTATATCCATAATTACTTTTAATCCGCGGCTATGAGCTTTTGTAAGTAATTCCTGCATATCTGCCAATGTGCCATAGCTGGGATCAATGCTATAGTAATCACTGATATCATAACCATTGTCACGTTGTGGTGAAGCATATACTGGTGTTAGCCACAAGACATCAACGCCTAACTTTTGTAAATAATCCAGTTTACTGATGATACCTTGTAAATCTCCGGTTGGATTATTGCCACTGGCTTTAAAACTTTTAGGGTAAATTTGATAAACTACGGAATTTTTCCACCATTGTTGTGTCATGTTAGTTACTCTTAAAATTGATTTTTTTAGCAAACAGCAGTGTCAGTATAAATGGTACCAACAAAACTATACCCATTGCCATAAAGTAAGTTAGCCAGAATTGTGGCATAATTGACAAGAATGCAGGTAAGCCACCGACACCAATTGCAGAGGCTCTTGCTCCTTCAACAGCAATCAATGCCGCACCAAGGGATGCGCCAGCCATTGCACAGAAAAATGGAATTTTGAAGCGTAAATTTACTCCAAACATTGCGGGTTCTGTAATCCCGAGATAAGCAGAAATTGCTGAAGTAAATGCTAAGCCTTTGAGCTTCTCATCTTTGGCTAAAAACATCATTGCCAATGAAGAAGAACCCTGTGCGATATTAGATAAGGCAACCATCGGCCATAATAATGCACCACCAGTGCTGGCGATTAGTTGAAAATCAATAGCTAGAAAAGATTGGTGCATACCAGTAATAACAATCGGTGCATAAAGTGCACCAAAAATTAAACCACCAAGGAGCGCAAATTTAGTGAAAATAAATACTAAGCCAAAAGTTATTCCATTGGCAATAGCAAAAGTTAGTGGACCAATTACGATGAATGATAAAAACCCAGTAATTAACAATGCAATTGGTGCCACCAAGAGTAATTTAAATGCATCCGGTATTTTTTTATTAAGCCATAACTCCAAGCGTACTAAGACAAAAGCGGAAACAATAACTGGTAAAACTTGTCCCTGATAACCAACTTTTTCTAAGGTGAAACCCAAGATATGCCATTGAGGTACGCTGTGGTTTTGTACGGCAGTCGCATAACCATAAGCATTGAGTAAATCAGGATGAATCAGCATTAACCCAAGGACAATTCCGAGCAAGGGATTACCACCAAAACGTTTGACTGCCGAGTAGCCAACTAAGCCCGGCAAAAAGACAAATGCGGTTGAAGCAATTACATTAATCATCCCTGCGATACCCGCCAAAGTAGGGTAGAGATCGACTAGTGATTGAGTGTGACCTAGCCAGATTTTTTCGGTGAGGATGTTATTTAATCCCATCAGCAAACCAGCGGTGACAATCGCCGGGAGTAGCGGAATGAAAATATCGGCTAGTAATTTGACACCGAGTTGGATAAGTGACATGTTTTGCTCACTGACGGCAGCAATTTCCTGCTTAGTGCTATGATCAATTTTAGCTATTTTAAGTAAAAGCTCACAGATTTGATCGACGATTCCTTGACCAATTACCACTTGATATTGACCATTAGCGCTAAAACAACCTTTAACAAAAGAGATTTGATTTAAGCGTGCGCTATCTACGCGACTTTCGTCTTTTAAGACCAGACGTAAACGGGTAATACAATGAGTTGCCACTAAAATATTCTCCGCTCCACCCAGTGCCGCAATAATTCTCTGCACGATCTCTGGTGTTACGCTCGTATTTGATGTTGTCATTTTTGTCTCCGACTATAAATGATTATAGCATTATTATAACTTGTTTAGACGAGTTGGTCAATTGCAGGTGAACAACAAAAATCAAACTAGTGCAAAGATATAGCTATACCAGCATATGTGAGTGAGGGTGTGAAAAGTGCTCTTTTGTTAAAATACATGATATTATTTAGTTCTAACAAAAATATAAGAGAGTAAACTATGGTAATGACGGATAAAGAATTTTTTGATAAATTAGAGCAACAACCAGAATTAAAAAATAGATTCAAAGAGATGCTATCAATAAGTACAAACAGTGGTAAAGAATTAATTACATTAGCAGATGAAGCTGAGTATAGGGTTATTGAACAAGTACGTAAATTAGGTCAGGAGTTACTACAAGGCTGGGCAAATAAAGAGTCAAGCCGAGTATCTGGTAATGTAGCTGTGCAAATGCTCAACGCCAACAGACACGTTAAAAAAAACTCTGGTGGCACACCCCCTACGGAGAAGTAGTTGTTTTGGAACAAAGTTACTACCTAAAGCAAGGAGGAACTTTGCGCCCGTTCAAGATGTCAAGTGGTACAAATACGCGCGGTTATTCGCTGCCCCTCCAAAGGGTTATGACAGACTTTGGTTCTGATGAATCATTTGCTAAAGCTTGCGGTAAAGTAAAAGAGCATTATGGTGTGAGTATTCCGGTCAGTGGCGAACGAATTAGCCCTAAGGCAGCGAGAGAAGATGATGAGTAAAATATTTAATAGTGATTATTACGGCTACAATATCCGCATCTTACGTGATGAGAATGGTGAGGAATGGAAATGCCTTAGAGTTTGGCAATGATGCTTTAGAGTAGAATTTATTAAATCAAACAGTACACTCAAATAGCCCCGCAAGGGGCTACCTATTTAACTTATTGTAGTAGAAAAACAGACCTTATCTTGGGGTTGTAATTGCGGTTATTGAGCTACTCAGTGTCCCCACTGAGAACTGAAGCACATTATTATTTGAATATGCACTCTTATCAGTTGGAGAAAATTTAATAACAATATTACACCCACTGGTATCATAAAAGTTTATACACCCATTACTCTCAACACTAAATTGATTATTTGGCAAACTAACATTTGCAGTATATTTTTGACCTTGAGGGCTAGTTTGAAGAGATAATTGATATGTTATTAATGCCCTTTCATCTATATTTGCAGCAAACGTATTATTCCCATTTGCAGAAGTAACCGTTAATTGTTGTAATGGAGCAGAACTTCCACTACCACACGCATTTAAGAATAACGGAACCATTGCAACAAATGGAACTATTAAATATAATTTTTTCATATTTGAGTCTAACAAAAAGAAGCGCTAAAAAGATATTTCCAGCGCATGGATAAATATTAGTTATGTACAGCGATCCAATCGAAGCATGGAGAAGAACCCTGACCACTTCCAGTCACCACTTTAAAACTTGTATTAGTTTTATTGGTGCTTGAAAAAGTTGTATTAACAGAAGAACTTCCCATGTTATCGGTAATTGTTACATAATAATTTTTATCCGGCATTGAAACAGGTATAGTTGTCTGATACATTGGAGCTCCTGCACAACCATTTCCTGCTTGAATTACTTGGGCAAACGCAGACATCGATAAACAACTACCGATTAAAACTGTTAACATTTTTTTCATATTTAAAACACCCTTTAAAATTTAATTGTCAATACCTCACATCATCCTAATAATATTAGGACTGTTCCCATTATAAATTAATTTTCTTAATATTGTTATCTTAATTTACTAAATTTTCATTATATACCGCAACAATAAATTAAATAAATTCTATGGTATGGATAGTATTAGCTATTGCAAATTAAGGGATTATAAAGACGGATAGTGACTAAAATAGATGTGTTTTAATCGTGTTGCAAAATACAACGTATAACTATTGTCAACACCTAGATTATGTACATAAAATTAATTTATAGCGTAAAAATTCTATAGCCTTCCGCATGTATGTATTTATATCAGATACTTGTATAGTTAAATTAAACATACCATAATATTTAGGATGTATTTAGGATTATTTCTTAATAACTTATTATAATAATTTAATTTTATTAGTCAACATTTTAGTTACTTTTGCTATTCCGACGATACCTCTCCTGCCAAACGACTAAATCAGCACACCGAATAGCTTGGTTTGTAAGTTCATTAGACACCTAACTCTTTCTTATATTTCTCAGTTAATTCCAGCCGCTCCTCCAATCCAATCGTGCCGCCGTTAATCGCACTAACTTTTGTAATATTATCAGCTCTTGCTGCTGCATCAATTCCGTTAGCTTGCCAGAACCAGATTGCCGATAAAATCGCGCCCTCTTTACTCTTGACCAACTCATCAACTTTGTCCAAGGTTAAGCTAAGATATTTACCATTCTTATGCAGTCAATTCATAAAAGCCAAATGGTTATCTGTTCCAGTTAACTGAAAGATTCCACCACCACGATAGTCATAGCCGTCGTTGTCGTTGCTACCGTTTTTCTCATTACCCATACGCGAGCCATAGATCGTATTGAACAACCAAGGCTGCGGACAAAAGTCATCGTCTTTAGCTTTTAGCTCATCTTGTTTTGCCTGAATAGCTGATTTTCTACTGGGCTAGATAATTTTTGCTCTGCCAAAGCGTATCTGGCATCTTCTGACAGTTTAGTAAATCCGGCAGACTCATGATCTGCCTGCCCTAGAAAGTGTGCCCGTTCAAGCCTATTGGTGATACTAAAGCTGGTTAATTATTTTATAATCTCATTTACTGTTATTTGTTTCATAATTATCTACTAATCCTATTAGAACCTGTTTGGAATTAATTGCCAAAAAATATTAAATTAATACATGTTGAAATTTTTAAATGAGTTAAGCATGCGA
>JAIEPY010000062.1 GCA_019748155.1 Burkholderiales bacterium
GCGGTAAACTGAATTTTTAAACGTTGTGGACGTTCAATATTAACTTTGTAGTAACCAAAGTCATGATTAGCAAATATTTTGCTGGCGATTGAATTATCATCTATTTTATCAATGGCTTGAAATTCTTGATAAACTCGATAGATTTCATCAATATGCTCAGGTACAAATTCGCAGTTTTTTTGCCCAAGATTTTTGCGCAGTTTACGATATAAACCACTTGCTTCAATTAGCTGTACTTTACCTTTACGCTGTTCAGGTTTGTTATTCGATAATAGCCAAATATAAGTAGTAATACCTGTATTATAAAATAAGTTATTTGGTAATTGAATAATCGCATCAAGTAAATCATTTTCAATTATATAGCGGCGGATATTACTTTCACCACCACCTGCATCACCAGTAAACAAGCTTGAGCCATTATGTACTGAGGCAATCCGTGAACCATTAGCCGTTTGACTTAATGGTTTCATTTTACTAACCATCTCCATCAAAAATAATAATTGTCCATCAGATGAGCGTGGTGTTGCATCAGCGCTTTCTTCATTTCCCCAATAGTCTTTTAATTTTACAATAAAGCGTGAATCAATTATCTCTTTACCATCTTTAATATATTTTTGTTCACTTGCCCATGATTTACCATATGGCGGGTTGGATAGCATAAAATCAAAATTAGTTCCAGCAAATTCATCAGTGGATAAGGTAGAACCACATCGAATATTTTCAGGATCATTGCCCTTAATCATCATATCTGATTTGCATATCGCATAGGTTTCTGGTTGTCTCTCCTTGCCATATAAATAAACGTCTGCTAAACTACGGATATTGCCATCTGGGTCTTGAATAAAATTTTGCGCTTCGGTAAGCATACCGCCAGAACCACAAGCAGGGTCATAAATAGTCATAATTGGCGGTAAATTATTTTGGAGTGGTTTGAACACCAGATTAGTCATTAATTCAATCACTTCACGTGGGGTAAAATGTTCTCCTGCTTCTTCATTATTTTCTTCATTGAATTTGCGGATTAGTTCTTCAAAAACGTATCCCATACCAAGATTAGTTAATGGCGGCGTGTTGCGCCCATCCGAATCTAGTTTTTCATGTGGGGTAAAGTTTATATTTGGTGAGGTGAATTTTTCCAAAACAGATAATAAAATATCGTTATCTGCCATATTTTTAATTTGGCTACGCAAATTAAATTTATCAATAATTTCTTTTACATTGGAACTAAAGCCATTGAGGTAATCATCAAAATTAGCTTGCAGCATTTGTTGGCTATTGGTTGCGGTGTTATGCAATGTTTGTAATGTCCATTTGCTAGTATTATAAAAGACATAGCCCGAAGCATCCTGCAAACCACGGGCATCAAATTCAGTTAGTTTTAATTGTGCTTGTTGAAATTCAACCTCTTCCATGACTGCAGTTTTGCTTGGTTCCAGCAAGGTATCAATACGACGTAAAACAACCATAGGTAAAATTACATCCCGATATTTACCACGCACATAAACATCACGCAGACAATCATCTGCAATTGACCAAATAAACGAAACTAATTTATTATGTACGGCTGTATCCATTTTTATTCCTGCAACTTATTAGAATATACTGATTTAGTATTTGAAGTGCTTACTAACTATATTTATTTTTTATATAATCATCGACTATCACTTGAAACTCTTCAGCAATCCGCTCACCTTTCAGCGTCATTCTTTTTTCGCCATCAATAAATACAGGTGCAACCGGAGATTCATCACGCCCAGGTAAACTAATTCCAATATTAGCAAGCTTCGATTCGCCCGGACCATTGACCACACACCCCATTACGGCTACTTTTAGTCCCTCAACACCGGGATAAAGAGTTTTCCATACTGGCATTTGCTCGCGAAGATAAGTTTGAATTTTATCAGCTAGCTTTTGAAAGTAATCGCTGGAAGTGCGTCCACAACCCGGGCAGGATGTTACTTCCGGCACAAAAGCACGTAAGCCAAGTGATTGTAATATTTCCTGTGCAACAATAACTTCTTGTGTTCTACTTTCATTTGGTTTAGGCGTTAGAGACACTCGAATCGTATCGCCAATCCCATCTTGCAGGATAATTGATAATGCTGCAGTTGATGCTACAATTCCTTTAGCACCCATACCAGCTTCGGTCAGACCTAGATGAAGCGGAAATTGACATTTTGAAGCTAAATCACGATAAACTAAGACTAGATCCTGAACATTGCTAACTTTACAAGAAAGAAGAATCTTATCTTCAGGTAACCCTAACTCTATAGCCTTTTCCGCACTTTGTAATGCAGAGTCAACTAATGCCCGACGCATTACCTCTTCCAAAGTTAATGGCGCACTCAAACGAGCATTCGTATCCAGGGTTTGTGCCAAAAGCTCTTGATCTAATGAACCCCAGTTAACTCCGATCCGAATTGGTTTATCATTTTCAATCGCACTATTTATCATATAGGCAAATTGCTCATCCCGTTTGCTACCTTTACCAACATTACCCGGATTAATCCGATACTTGTCGAGATATTTAGCGCAATCGCTTTCAGCTAATATTTTATGCCCATTGTAATGAAAATCACCTACTATCGGTACATTAATATTCATATCTGTCAAACGCTGTTTGATCTCACGGATTTTATTTCCTGCTTCAACGGTATTCACAGTTACCCGTACTACTTCCGAACCTGCGCGCACTAAATCTGCGATTTGAATAGCGCTACCAAGTGCATCTTCAGTATCCGTACTCGTCATGGATTGAACAACTACTGGATAATTACTACCCACCCAAATATTACCAACCTTACAATTAAACGTTTTTCTACGTGCTAACATTTTTACTCCTAAACACTATTGAGGATCAAGATACAATTTCATACCACCAAGAATCCCGCGTGAACCGATGTTATTTATTTTTTGTAACTCAGCTACAGGAACTGAATATTTTCGACTGATACCATAAAGTGTATCACCATGACTTACAATTACAAAGCGTCTGCTTGTGCTAATATTGTTTGAAATTGCAGTCGGATTACTATTTACTGCTGCAGTTGGCGCTTTAACCATTACGATTGTAGGAACAACTTTATTGTGTACAGTTGTGTTATTTACATGGCTAATTGCTTCCGATGGTGATTCAAATAACGGCATTGCTTGAGCAACACTATCAGGTAAAACTACATTGTTTGCTTCAGGTAATGCTTTTTTGCGTGAAGGAAGTGGAGCACCTGATGCATCATATTGCAATAAATACTGCTGCGCTTCCGCGGTATCACCATAATTTTTGACTAATAATTGCCCAAGAGTTTTGCGATAACTATTATATTCACGATATTTGGCAGCACTTACCCCCTGATCAATAAGTGCTTGTAATATTTGAATATGTAACCACATAGTCTCTGGAGTTTGTGAACTAGTATAACGGTTAAGATAATAATTTGCCAGCTGATAATTCTGATGGTTAAAATGCAATTTAGCAAGTGCAATATAGGTGTCTTGCGGAGGTGTTTTATAATTAAGCGCAGTTAAATAATCTTTATTGGCAGATTCAAAGCTTCCTTGTTTGGCATAGCATTTACCACGGCTATAATAGCCAACTTCTGGGGTATAATATAATGGGTTATCTAACGCCTGACTAAAATTATATAATGCTTCCGGATAACGTTTCTGATCACAAAGAAATACGGCATAATTAACATTATCTTCAGAATATTTATCATCCAGCCACAGCGCTTTTTTAAAATCATGTTCAGCTTTATCATATTGCGCCAACTGCTGATAAATCATAGCACGAATCATATAAGCTTTAGGATTATCATCTTTAGTGCTTACGGCTAAATTTGCTCGCTCCAGCGCAACCTGTGGTGCGTTATGCTGCTGGTACTCTATTGCTAAATCAATATAGGTATCAGATAATTTATTTTTATCAATAACCGTGCTTTGTACTGAACCATCACTATTTATAGTCTTAGTTACACACGCATTTAATAGCAATACACTGCTTATTACTACCGCAAACTTTGTCCACATATCAGACCTCATGTAATGGAATATAATTCTTCCATTTCTCCTGACGTTTAGTTTTATCTTGAACTCGACCTACCAACTGACCACAAGCAGCATCAATATCATCACCACGGGTTTTGCGAACTGTGGCAATATATCCTGCATTTTGTAATATTTTTTGAAATTTTAATATCTGCTCCCAACTTGAAGATTCAAAGCCAGAATTAGGAAAAGGATTGAATGGAATTAGATTAAATTTGCACTCAATCCCACGCATTAATTTGGTTAATTCACGAGCATGCTCAATATGATCATTCACATCTTTAAGCATTACGTATTCAAAAGTAATATAATTTTTTGGAGACTTGTCCAAATAACGCTGGCAAGCAGCAAGTAATTGTGCAATTGGATATTTTTTATTAAGTGGAATTATTTCATCACGCACTTCATCATTTGAGGCATGCAGACTAATAGCCAAAGCCACCGGACAATCATCAGCTAAGGTATCAATTTTTGGCACTACCCCACTAGTTGACAGCGTTAGCTTGCGTTTAGATAAATTATAGGCATTGTCATCCAGCATAATCTTCATCGCATCAATCACATTGTCATAATTAACTAATGGTTCACCCATCCCCATCATTACCACATTGGTGATTAATTTCTCACCCTTAGGATCTTTCCCCAAACGTTTATTAGCCCACCATAATTGACCGACAATTTCACCACTACTTAGATTACGGTTAAATCCTTGTCTGGCAGTTGAGCAAAATTGGCATTCTAAAGCACAACCAACTTGTGAAGAGACACACAGTGTGCCACGACCATCTTCTGGGATATAAACCGCTTCAATTTTATTGCCACCACTGACTTCCAGCGCCCATTTACGGGTACCATCAGCCGAAATCTGTTCTGAAACTAATGCCGGAGCTTCAATAGTTGCAACTTCCTCAAGCTTGGCACGTAAAGTTTTCGCTATATCGGTCATTTCAGCAAATGACTCAGCTCCATAGATATGCAGCCAGCGGAAAACTTGCCGTGCGCGAAATTTTTTCTCACCAATTTCCAGAAAAAACTCTTCCAGTTTGGCTAAGGTGTAATTGAGTAGATTAACTTTCATTATATTCCATTTTGCAAGCAAACACTAATTTCAGACAAAGCTCCAAGATTCAAAGCATAATTTATATACTCAAAGTATACTCGAACAGATTGGAAATACTGGTAGGCGACAAGTGACGAAACCTACACCAAAGTCAGGTGACGAACTTGGCAACGACCCAGTATGATGAATCTGTTTGAGTATATTAGCGAGTACGTGGGCAAAGCTCAGTTACTGGGAAAAAATACGCAATTTCAATTGCAGCGTTTTCAGCACTGTCAGAACCATGAACCGCATTTTCATCAATAGATTCAGCAAAATCAGCACGAATTGTACCAGCATCCGCTTTTTTAGGATCAGTAGCACCCATGATTTCACGATTTTTAAGTACCGCGTTTTCGCCTTCTAATACTTGAATCATTACTGGGCCAGAGGTCATAAATGAAACTAAATCTTTAAAGAAAGGACGCTCTGAATGAACTGCATAAAATCCTTCAGCTTCTTTTTGTGATAAATGCTTCATTTTAGCCGCAACAACTTTTAATCCTGCTTGTTCAAAACGTGCATAAATTTGACCGATAACATTTTTAGCCACTGCATCTGGTTTAATAATTGAAATAGTTCTTTCTAAAGCCATGATAATTCCTTTATCTAGTAATTAATATATTTAATAAGGCAAGGATTATACTATATCAGACTGATATAAGTGCATTAAAATTCTGCTAAATTAGCTCTTAGACAATAGTTTCAACAGTTATAACAACGTTAAAAGCAAATACGTGTTACACTGTAAGTCCAGAGTCCATAATTCAGCATGCTACTGGATAATAACTCTACAATTCTATTAGCCATCTGAACATCTTATTTCTAGTAAGAGTTGTTCCATAAAACCCGTTATTTTTACAACACCAGTTATTTACTTCACTTCTCACCTGACACTTAATGAATTTTGGTTTGTAATACAAAATAGTGCAAGCATTTTTAAAAGACTCTTAATGCTAGTAGTTGCCTCACCAAAATTTCAGATGATAAATATGCTGTAACTGGCTTTAATTATTGGAGAACACATCATGATTGCATACCTAATATTAACACATCGCTATCCAGCTCAATTTAAGCGCCTTTTTAACGCGATCTATCATCCAGATAACTTTTATCTGATTCATATTGATAAAAAATCCAACGCAGAACTACATGAAGACATTAAACAATTCTTATCTAGCTATCAAAATGCAAAAATCTTAGAAAGTGAAAATACAGTGTGGGGTGGATATAGTCTAGTAAATGCAGAGCTCCGTGGAATAAAGCATTTACTAACCCTCGGACTAGATTGGAAATTTTTCATCAATCTAAGTGGACAAGATTTCCCACTCAAATCACAAAAATATATACGTAATTATCTAGAGGAACATATTGACAACGATTTCCTTAAAATAATGAATCAGAGCGAATGTAGAGCAGATACTATGCATCGAATTGAAAATTATGTAACTGAAGTGGACAATGAAATAATCAGTGAGCCTGTGTTTAAGCGTAAATTTTTAGATGGGGTTACTCCCTATATCGGTAATCAATGGATGATTTTAAGCCGCAAGTTTTGCGAATTTATCACTCATAGCCCAGAAGTTGAACGATTTAAACAATTCTATGAACATACGTTGATTGCAGATGAGGGATTTTTTCAAACCGTTATCATGAATACCAGTTATACCTCGACAATCATCAACGATGATAAACGTGCTATTGATTGGATACCAATGGGAACAATCAAATTACGACCACGTGATTTTACGACTGAAGATAAATTATATTTAACTAAGAGCAACAACCTATTTGCACGTAAATTTGATGAAACTATTGACTTGAAAATATTAGACATGCTGGATAAGCATATCACGCAAACTGATTCTAAATTTCAGGTTATTTCTGCATAATTTAACCTTTATGCCTTCGATAAATACAATTAAAAATCACTCTTTATAATTAAAAACGGCGACATAAAAATGTCGCCTTTTATAAATAAATTTGTTAATACATCGTTGAAGTGTCAATCATCGGAGTTTTCTTCAAGGTGTATTGATACGGAGGGGTGCTAGTATAAACTATATCAACACGTTGATTTTTTGGTTGCTCACCGCCTGTCTCAGTTGGATATGCTGGCTTGGTATTGCCAAATGAAACTACGCTGATTTGTTTTGCTGGAACGCCCAACTTAACCAGTGCTTGTTTCACACTTTGTGCACGCTCTAAACCTAGTTTTTGGTTATGTTGTACTGTTCCAATTTCAGAACTATTGCCTTGTATTTGAACTTTAGCATCGGTATGCGAAATAAGGTATCCTGCATTTACAGTTAACAATTTGTTATACTTGCTCGTAATATCGCTGCCATTAAATGCAAAAAACACCGAATTTGCAACAACGCTACTAGTTGCCGATGCACCTGCTTCACTTGAAGACGCCTGAACCGATGGTGCTTGACTACTAGTACAAGCTTGCATCCGCAGAAATCAGGTGCACCAAGAGGCAATCTCTTGAGCTACCATCTCATTTGGACTTTT
>JAIEPY010000098.1 GCA_019748155.1 Burkholderiales bacterium
TCAGATTGTTATCCGTGGTGACGCCACGAAATTAATCGTTTTAATGCGATTTGAACCGGGTTTTATATAAAGATGGGCATAGCATTAGACTTAGCTTCCACTGTACTTAACACCTGTCCACTATGACCTGCCATAAACGTAAAGGTCGGATATAAGTCATATGCCGGAGCTGTGCCTATATTTTCATATCGTACCGTCGGTAAAAATACTGCATAATCAGTATCGTTCATCTGAATTGACTGAGACCACCCATCTAAAATACTAGAAGTATTCTGATTTTCATTCATTATACTAGCCGAATGGTTCCATTCATGATTATAATTAGCCGTTACATTAGCTGAAATTGAGGTCAATCCAATTTCTAGCGAAGCACTAGCCCCCAGATTATTTGAATAACCATCCACCGTATTTTTTGATGTCCCACTTGATGTAGAATTTTCTCTGCTGCCATTACCTGCTTCAATAGTTGTTCTGTTTTTTACTATTGACACGCTTTCCAACGTAACATTAATAATTGGTATTGCCGACACCAATGGGTTTCTAGCTTCGAGTGATACTGCTTTATTTATTCCAATACCAGTTACCTTTTGATAATCGCTGTATGGGTCGTCTGCCGTACTATACTTATAAATAGCTGAAAAATATCTAGTATATCCTTTTTCAGGCGAATGTAATAGATCATCCCAATATTCAAGCCTCATCCCCTCAGGACTTCTTGCGTTAACTGTATACCCATGTAATGACCATGCATCTGGAATCCCATTGCAACTGCTGTCTTGAAGAGCTGGACTACCACCAATAAAACATGGGGGGTTACCCACATCATTACCTTGAACATGAGGAGTACGTGCACCTTGTGCAGCAAAAATTAGACTCGCACTAGGAATATCTCGTTTGGTGAATGTACCTGGTTCTATCCATTCTAATTTAATGTCATCAATTACCTTATTAGATGGTGAATAATCTAAAGTTAATTCATATACCTTACCTGAATCCAAATTAATTGTATTATTTGCAACACTCGCTCCATCTAAAAACAAGCTAACTTCTGGCTGCGATGCTTGCAATTGATATGAGCCACTTCTATCTACAACTAAAAAGGCTTTTGCTACTAATCTAGTAGCTAGGATACCATCATGATATTGAGCAAATTTTTTATTAATTATATTGCTGTTTTTAATAGGAATAGAGAATTTTGGCGTGGTTTCATCACCAATATAATAATATGTAATAATACCACTACCAAGCATCTTTACTTGCTGTGGAGATATTCTTAACTGTTCCATTGAAGAATTATTCGGACTTGATTGTCCAGTAAAATTACAGCCATTTATAAACATTACCATAATTATAGCTAAGATAAAAGTAAGTTTTCTTTCTGCATGATTAACTCCACTTAAAATACCCTGTATATTTGTATTAAACGCACTCATAGTACCACCTTATTAAACCAAAAAAATATAAAAATGCCAATAAATTCAATCAATTTCATCTGTTGTCCACCTATATGCTTTTATGTCAAAAAATGGAATGGTCCTTGTAGCCCCTATTGCCAAATCTATAATTTCTTCTCCATCATAGTAGCACTTAGTTAGGATGAGATTATGTACGTCATGCCCATCAAAATGACTAGCAGGTACATCTGGAATATGTGGTGTCTCAGGCTTGAGGCTACCCCACATATACCACCCACGATATGAATCAATTGTCTCTCCTAAGGCGATATTTGCACAAGTAAGTTCTGTAATCTTACCATCCTTAGATTTATATTCAAACTTTGGTGTCATTATTGCAACAAATCTTAGATTCTTAGCTGCTCCAATTCTTCCCTTAAAACCGCGCTCCTCTAACCACTTTATTGGCAATTCATTTGGCTGAACAGCCGATATTTTTGTATCAAAGCATCCAGCTTCTTTTACAAAAGAATCCATAACACATGCTCCATTATTAGCTGCTTTACATTGAAAATCATTTACCCCACTGAAAGATAATCTTGAGCTATCTTCAAATGTTATTGCATTAATGCAGAACATACTAGCATGAGCAATTCCATAACTACAAAAAAATATAATTATTAAAAGTTTTTTTCCCATTATTTCCTCCTATGATGATGTGTCAAGCTACTTTACAAACTAAACACACCTTACTTAAATTAACTACCTAATGTACTTATTTATTCAACAGTAGATAGCGCCCAAAACTCTTTTTCCAATTGGTCGTATTTCACGGATGTCGCCGTTTCCCAATCTCTAAACAGGCATCTTTTATGACCAAATCTACTCTATCGGTCAAAATGGCTCTTCTGTATTTTGCTGGAAAGACCAAATGATACAAAAGAACGCTCACCTTGTGATCTTTGTGGATGTATTTACTTTTATTCATCCATAGATTAATATTAACATGCTCTTTGAGGTTATTTTGTGTACTCAATATTTAATTTAACTACTTGTGTAGTCGGATTGCTAAAAATACCGTCCAAATGTCGAACATACTTCGAACGAACCAATAAATCTACACTACCAACGTATACTCCATGCGGTATAAGTGTATTATCAGTAAAAACACCTTTAAGCCAATTAATATTATCATAATCCCCACATGGAGAACCTTTATTAATTAGATATGTGCTTCTGCCGCTCGCACACGATGAATCAATAAAAAGCTCTAGTTCTATATTTTCTTCTTTATTTGTCACGGTATTTTTAGCCTTTATTTTTAAGTTGGAGCGACCTCGCCCAAACGTAGGCTCATAATGGATAGGGCCATAGCTATCTTGACTCCATGGTGCTAGTGTCATAAATCCAGTCTGCATGGGATAAGTATCCATATAAAGATACCCCTTCATCAAAGTAGCTTCATATCCAGAGCGAGATTTAAAGTCAATTGTTCTAATAATTGGAAGTTTATCTATTTCATCAATGGCAGTAATACCTAGCCCACCAGCTGGAGTAAAACCCTCTGGAGTTAATGTATTAGTAAAGAATGGATCAACGCAATTTTTATTTATGTTAATATTTGATTTATCTTTTACTATACATAATCTTAATATAGAACCAGCATCATTTTCTGTAATAGTGTATTTTATTTCTGGCAATGTCGTATTAGCATTTACCAGAACTTTCCTCACCTCCTCAATTATATTACCTCTTGTAGAAACACGTTGCCATACAACCTCAAATCCATTTAAGTATGCGATAGATATCTCAGCCGCTTTACCATAGGCGGTTTGAACTTTTGGTGTTAATGTTTCACCAATTTTCATACAAGAAACTTGATTATTACCATTTCTACAACCGCCATTACCTAAATATGATGGCGATATTGCTTGAATTTTTGGTAGTGCAGCTTCTATAACAGGGTTGGGGAATTTATTAAAATCATAACTCAAAGTAACATTCATATAGTCAGTCTCATCTTTACCATAATGCATTATTTGATTAAAACTTCCATAGAATAATTTCTTCGATCCCTTATACTGATTAGTAGAGTCATACGAAGCATAAATTGTATATTTAGAACCTTGATTAAGGTCACAAACTAGTGTAGAATGCGGTGCTCCAACAAAACAATCACCTTGCTGGCGGATTCCTTTTAAATTAAACGGAAGGATTGTTGTTGGTTTACCAGGTTCCCTAACTGCAGCTAAAAATCTATATACCTGAGGATTCGGATCTGCTACCAATGACGTAGATTTTGGTAATGCGGCTAAATTTTCAAATACAGGTTTACCAACCCCATTTATCTGAACCGGTATATATGCCTGCTCTTTGCGGTCATTAAATTGTAGCGTGGCGCTGCCATTATTTGCGCCACTTAGTACTACAGATGAAGAAAAGGTATCTTCAAATACCATCATATCAACCATTAATTGCATCTGAATATCTTGAGGTAACATTTCCACAGAAAATGGATTAGAACTTAATCCATCGGCTATCATTGCATACCTAATATTTTCATCATATGTACTATATAATAAAAAATCATCATACGTGAAATGCTGGCTTATATAACTATTACTATTTTGCGCTGCAACTCCTATATTTATAACAGCCCCTAGAATTAAAGCTAATTTTAACTTCATTACAACTACCTTTCTCATTAAAAATTTATTCGAACTTTAAGATTACCAATACCCAATACCTGATATATACAATACTCCAAAATCATAACGTAATCAAATCCCCCCCTACATCCTTTTACTTATTAATAACAACTGTAATTTCATTTTCTTAATTTATTGTTTAATTTCTGTAACTTTTGCATAAACTTCAGTATTATTTGGAAGCTGCGTTACATAATTACCAATAATATATAAATTATAATTTGCTCCATTTAACATCATTTTCCCAAGGTCAAGGTAATCATATAATTTATTTGATAAATTATTAATATGCCACAATGTTTCTAACTGAGGAGACATCTTTAATATAGCTGTATATGTTTTAGACTCAAAGTCTGATAAATTATTATTGTATAATGTTTGAAGTATATATACATTTCCAGAATAATCTGTGGTTAATCGTGCATCTAAACATTTCGTATTGGGGGGGGGCACTAATGACTGCGGAGGAAATTATTTTATTTTTATCAAAATGGTGAATAACGCAGTCTAGACTATCATATTCTAGACTTCCATCACCTATTACAGAAACAAATAAACTTCCATCTTTACTATATACTGCATCTCCTACCAGACCATCTAAAGACGGTGAATTAAATCGTAGCTTACCAGATGAATTATATTCATACATATTATATGTTATACCATTTGACGTGGTAACTAAAACCCTACCATTATTTTTATTAATAGATAATGATCTTAATGTATGTTCAGGAGGAGATTTAATGATTTGTTTTTCTAAAAGACGACCTCTAATTGATAATCTATAAAGATATATTTTCTTAGTTACATAATTATCGGTGGCTAAATATATTTGATCATGGTTTGAAGTTTCTAATAATATACAATTTATATTTCGCTCACTAAGTTTAAAAATAGTTGAATAAGAATTATCATCTATGTCATGCTTATTAATAAAGCAGCCAGTTGTTGTTTCACTGTTATCCACAGATAGTCCCAAAACATAAAGATTATGTTTCCTATCAATGCTCATCGCTGGAGTTAATAAAGTATTACTGTTTTCATTCGGCACTTTTACTTTACTAATAAATGTAGTATCAGTTGTCGTACCGATTAATCCTAGTTCATATGAGTTTAAGTTAGCTTTAAGCACTATCATTGACTCATGTCCCCATGGAACCACCCCTTTTATCCCAGCATATGTATTCCCAGAATTAACTTGGTAGGAATACAAGTCTCCATAACTTACATTACCATAACTATATGAGATTAAAGTGAACCATAACGTAAAAATTAACGTTCGATATAATAAACTGCTCATGTTACTATTCAGCTCCTATCGGGACATTTTTTATAAATAAAAGCAGCGATCTAAAATCTGCTATCCTCGCGGCAAGCTACGAGGTATTACACAGATTTTTTCCTACGGAATCGCCCGCTGCTGAGTCTACGCTTAAACTTAGCATGCTAAGTTGGTTTTGTCCGCTTCGCGGCAAGCCGCGAAGAATTGACCCAATGAGATTTCCTATTTTTAGAAGCGAAATTGAAATAGAAAAAGACAGATAACGATAACATTAATAAGATAACGATAACATTAATATAATTTTTTTAAATTTTATAATTACACATTCCCAATATTTGTTACATAATAATTCTAAACTACTTACAATTATACGTTATTATGGCTATTATTCAAACCATGAATAATTTCAGCCTTAGTAATTTATGGCTCTATAGTTTTTGGGTACAGATGTTAAGAAATATGATAATTTAATGTATAGGAATTTCAATGTTAAAAATTAAACGGGAGAGAGCTGTCCATAGCCGAGCAAATTAATCTGATGCGGCATAAAGCAGCCGAGAAGGCGGCTAAGCGCCGCCAAACGAAAGAAAGACTTTGATTTATCAATGAATTACAGAGTACGTCAACTTTGCGACAGAACCTATTTTTTAGCTTATTGTGTCACCGTGCAAGTATTAGCAGCAGCATTATTTGATGATGCAGTAATATGCAAAGTCGTATTTTTATTAAACGTGAATGCCGGACAATGATACATTTTACCCTCTAATTTGGGATCTGAAACCCACGAAGGCTTGAACGATAAACTTACACTTTTATCCTCAAATTGTTTAACTGAAACAGTTGCAGTCGGATATTTAAGCGTACCGGCTCCAGTCCACTGGTCAAAACCATCAGAGCTCTTCAGATTAACTCCTGCACCAGAGATTACAACCGTCAAATTATATTTTGCTGCCACACATCCAGCTAATTTGGCTAACTTTTTACCGCCAAAAATTGGATATGAGGTGTCATAGCTAACCAGTTTACAGTTTTGTGTTGGTTCAAAATAATAAGGTCTTTTACCAGCTTCAACAATACTCGGATCTTTATAATTGATATCATTGCACTGCTCGGCGGAGAGCTCGGCATTAGTTAGGCTAAACCCTTGCGGAAATAAATTCCCTCTCTTTGCATAGTAACGAAACGCACGAAGTCTGGTTTGGGTATTAGCGACATTTGCGGTATTCGTACCACATTCAGGTCCACCATTCACAATTGCTACCGTAAAAGGAAATCCCATCGCTGCATAATTTCTAGCAGTTCCAGCTGCTCGGGCTAAATAACTTCCATCCATAATTTCAGCGATTGATGGATTCCCGTTTTTAGGTTGTAGTGAGTAAACCAAAGCACTCAAATAAGGTAAAAAATTATTACCTTGAACCAAATCTGGATTCTCGACTAAGTTTAAATTACTGTACAGCATCAGTGATAAATTAGCATAGTTAGTTGGATAACTCAGCTGTTTCACACCACGCCCATAATAATAGTTATTCGCAGTTAAATTAGCTTGCGAACCAGTTGCTGAAAATGGTCCTCCTGCATCTGGGTAGCGACCAATAGTGCCACGATTTGCAGGAGTTGCATCTGCTTCGGCTACACTGGCAAAAGTACGCTTAATTTTGTTATAGATTGTTGCATCAGTGACTGTTCGTGAATCAACATCAGCGGTTTCTTGCGTAGCATGAGCAAAAGTGGTTGCCAGCATACGTTTACACAATTCATCAGGATTATTCATCTGCAAAGTTTTACCAACTGCTGGGTAACTTGAAAAATCACCACAATACCCAGGCACAACAGCCGCAGCTTTTAGAAAATTATTATATGAGTAGACTTCTGCAGGAATAAAGCCTTTTTCATTTAGCATACTAATACTGAGTGGAAAAGTCCTCTCAAAGTAAGCTTTAGGCATTAAGCGCTCAATTCTTTTGACATTATCTGGATTAGTAGTGGCGCCAGAATAAACCTTGCTTATATCAACACTAGAGACACGCACATAATATGCAATTTCTTTAAGCTTTTCCTGATCGCTGACATTAAGCCCACTTATTTCGGAGTGCCACACCGAATACCAATCAGTTGGTGATAGCTTCGTCACACTATTTGTCATAGTGTTTGAATTTACGGTGACCGCGGTTCTGATTAGCCGTTGCTTTGTTGGCTGGATTTGGATGCTATCGGCAAAGCTATAATTTCCAAGCATAGCTAATAGCACTGTTGCATAAATACGGTTCTTTGTTTTATTTAACATGATTTATTCTCCATCAGTATTAAAATAATAGATTAAAAATAATTTAGAAATCATTTTTCAAATGTAACTGCTCGCCCACTATCATAAGTCAAATTTGCCACTAAGAGCCCAACTGACTGCAACTAATGGGTTTACTCC
>JAIEPY010000081.1 GCA_019748155.1 Burkholderiales bacterium
TTATTAAAAAATACAATTACCACTCTAATTACGTGGTTTTATAGAGTGGCAGTTTTAACATTGAAATTCCTATACGTTAAATTAATTTAGCTTGAAATAGATCATGAACATTAAATGCACCAACTACCTTATTATTGTCATCGACAACCAGCAAACCACCAATTTTATATTCATTAACAATGTCAACAGCATCAATCGCCATATTCGTAACATTTATAACCTTAGGATTAGCGGTCATAATATCTTTAGCTTGTAGCAAACGAACATCACGTTCACCATCTAAAACACGACGTAAATCACCATCGGTAATAACTCCCAGCAAATGTTGCTGCTCATCGACTACGGCAACTAAGCCCAATCCTTTATTACTAATTTCAAAGACAACTTCTTTTAATAATGCACTAGCTGAAACCATTGGTAAGCGTTCATCTTGATGCATAATATCACTGACTTTGGTAAGAAGCTTGCGTCCAAGACTTCCACCTGGATGAGAAAGCGCAAAATCTTCAGGCTGAAATTGGCGTAACGAGAGCAACGCCACCGCCAAAGCATCGCCAAGAACCAGAGTTGCAGTAGTGCTGGTTGTTGGAGCAAGATTAAGCGGACAAGCTTCTTTATCAATTCGCACCGTTAGAGCACAATCAGAAAATTTTGCCAAGCTAGAATCCGGATTTCCGCTAATACTAATAATTTTTACTTGCTTATGTTTAACTGTTGGAATAATTGAGCTTAGTTCATCTGATTCACCAGAATAGGATATAGCTAAGAGGAGATCATTGCTATCCAACATCCCCAAATCGCCATGTAGAGCTTCAGCAGGATGCATAAAAAAAGCCGCCGAGCCGGTTGATGCCAGCGTAGCAGCAATTTTATTTCCAACATGACCGGATTTTCCCATCCCTGAGACGATAATTTTACCGCGACAAGCTAAAAGTAGCTCAACTGCAGTTACAAAGCTATTATCCAAATGCTGCTCAACCTGAACTAAACCAGCAATTTCATCACGAAAAACCTGCTGGGCAATAGTTAATATTTCGGCCGCATTATGCGTCATTATGATTACCCTTCTAGACCACCTGCTGTAATGTTATAACCTGCATCAACATAAAGAACTTCACCAGTTATACCACTGGCTAAAGATGAAAATAGGAATGCCGCTACATTACCAACTTCTTCGGTAGTCACACCACGTTTTAATGGTGCAAATTTTGCCATATGATCCAAAATTTTACCAAAACCGCCGATGCCACTTGCTGCCAAAGTTTTAATCGGCCCAGCAGATACGGCATTAACGCGAATACCTTCTTCACCTAACGCATACGCCATGTAACGAGTAGAGGACTCTAATGCAGCTTTAGCAATTCCAGCCATATTATAATTAGGTAGTACACGCTCACCACCTAAATAACTTAAACATATCAAAGAAGCGTTGCGACCTTGCATCATTTTACGCGCTGCACGAGCCAATGCAATAAAACTATAAGCAGAAATATCATTTGACATACGGAAAGTTTCACGATCGACGTTCTCAACGAAATCACCAGCTAAACCTTTTTTAGGTGTATATGCAATTGAATGTAATACGCCATCTAGACCATCCCAGTCTTTTTCAAGATTTGCAAATAGTTGTTCAATTTGCTGATCATCACTAACATCTAAAGGATAAACTAGCGAGGAACCAAAGTCTTTAGCAAACTCAGTAACCCGTTCAGCAAACCTCTCTGTTTGATACGTAAACGCTAATTCAGCACCTTGCTCGTAGCATGATTTTGCAACGCCATAAGCAATAGAGCGATCTGAGATTAAACCTGTTATTAGAATTTTTTTACCTTGCAAAAATCCCATTACGTGACTCCTATCTTAATGTGGACTGGATGGATATAGTTAACCTCAATATCGCATCTAAATTATTTTTTTCTGATTTCATCAGGCGTGAGATTATACCATATTGACCTATATCACGCTTGAATATCAGATAAGCTACTAATTTGATAGAATCTCCACAACATTTAGAATAAATAATCTAGTTCTGTACACATAATTCTAATAATTAAATAAGAGTTTACTCCATGATTGGGTTAAAATAGAGTTTGTTTATTTTTATTTGAGAGCCTGAATCACAATGAAAATCCATAAATATAATTCCGCAGATGAACAAGCCAACGCATTATCCCAAGCGATTGCTACTACTATAGAACAAATTTTGCGCCATAAACCACAAGCAACCTTGGCGGTATCAGGTGGCAAAAGCCCAATTAAACTCTTTGAAAAATTAAGCCACTTCGATCTAGCGTGGGATAAAGTCACATTAACCTTGGTTGACGAACGATTTTTAGCTAGCGATCACACAGATAGTAATGAAAGCTTGGTTCGGAAACATTTATTGATTAATAATGCGGAACAAGCGCATTTTATTGGATTAGTTACAACCAAAAATATTTTAACCAGTGTTAGTAATGCAAATTTACACATTAAAAGTATTGATGTCGCGATTTTAGGTATGGGCGAAGATGGACATACTGCTTCAATCTTCCCGTGCTGTGATGAATTAAAATCAGCAATTGATCCTCAATTAACACCAGAAAAATATATTATCACCAATCCTAAAACCGCGAATTACCAACGAATTGGTTTATCACTAGCGGGGATCCTAGAAATTCCAAGTCTATTTATAAGTATTAATGGTGCCAATAAATTAGAAATAATCACAAAAGCGTCTCAAGAAAAATCTCTCCAATACCCAATAAGCTATGTATTGAACGGGCATAAAGACAGCCAAGTTTTTTGGCATAATTAGAGTGAGCAATAATACATTTCCTCGCCTGGTAGCGGATATCGGTGGAACTAATGCTCGTTTTAGTCTCGAAGTTGCACCATATGTTTATTCACATACCAAAGTTTTAGCTTGCA
The DNA here is from genome assembly GCA_019748155.1 of Burkholderiales bacterium. Taxonomy (GTDB): domain Bacteria; phylum Pseudomonadota; class Gammaproteobacteria; order Burkholderiales; family UBA11063; genus Aquella. Next base: position 2,911 of record JAIEPY010000081.1, read on the forward strand.
GCGATTATAAGACACTTGTTGAAGCAGTAGAGTCATACTTAAGCGGAATCGGAGTTGCTCACGTAGAATATGCCGCAATTGCGCTACCTACACCGATTGCGGGCGATATGATTTTCATGGTAAATAGTCCATGGCATACTTGTTCTATATCTGAGACCAAGCAGCAGCTACAACTAAAAAATGTGGTGTTTCTTAACGATTTTCATGCTTTAGCTTTATCTATTCCTCATATTCACTCCGACTACTTAATAAAGGTAGGTGGTGTTGCTATTGATGAATATAAACCACGTGGAATAGTTGGTCCCGGTACTGGACTTGGAGTAGCATCGCTGATTCGTCACCCGAATGGTGAATATCTTGCCGTTCCTGCTGAAGGTGGTCACTCTAGCTTCACTGCGTTTAATCCAGAAGAGGTTGAATTATGGCAATATGTTCACAAAAGATTTCCCCATGTTTCGTTTGAACGCTTTGTCTCTGGTCCTGGATTACAATTAATTTATGAAGCCGTTTGCCATCAGCAACAAGTAGCAATTAGCTCCTTACCAAGCCCTGCTGAGATTACTCAAAAAGCTCTAACTAAAGAATGTTGGCTGTGTCAAACAACTATAGATCACTTCTGCCGAATGTTAGGTACTATCGCATCAAATTTAGCCGTTACTATCAATGCTTTTGGTGGAATATATATTGGTGGCGGTGTTGTTCCCCGTATCCTAGATTATTTTATGCTGTCGGACTTTCGTTGTCGCTTTGAGGATAAAGGTCGCTTGCGTCAATATTTAGAAAAAATTCCAGTATATGTAGTCACCCATGACTTTCCAGCTTTTCTAGGCGTAAGCTACGCTTTAGAGACCATGATAACCAAAGGTTATTTACCTTAAAAGAACGAGTATATCAAATGCCAACTACTAATTTTCCACGCCTAGTGAGCGATATTGGCGGCACTAATGCCCGATTTGCAATTGAAGTATCTGCCTGCAACTTTGTCAAAGTAACAATCCTTAAATGCCGGGATTACCCAACTTTAGCACAAGCAATTACACATTATCTGCAAAGTTCTGGTTATCCACAAGTCAAACATGCTGCATTGGCGGTTCCATCACCGATAGTAGATGATACTTTATTCATGGTAAATAGTCCGTGGCATCGTTCTTCGATGTCACAAACTAAAACTGATGCGGGTTTAGATAGCCTGATTTTCCTTAATGATTTTCATGCTCTGGCCTTATCAATTCCACATATACCAACGGAGAACCTAGTTAAAATAGGTGGGCAGGAAGCTGATCACAGTAAACCTATTTGTATTATTGGACCTGGCACTGGACTCGGTATGGCGACACTGCTCAAACATCCTACCAGCGAAGAATATTTTGCAATTCCTGCAGAAGGCGGGCGCTCAAGTTTTGCCGCCGCAAGTGAAGAGGAATTTGAATTATGGAAATTTGCCCACAGTCGCTTTAGTCATGTCTCTGTAGAACGACTACTCTCAGGGCCTGGGTTACAATTGATTTATGAAGCACTTTGCACCAAACAAAATCCACCGATAGAGAAAATGCTTGACCCAAGTGAGATCACTCATCTGGGGATTACTAACCAATGTTATATTTGCAAACAAACCTTAGATCATTTTTGCCGTATATTAGGTACAACCGCATCTAATCTAGCTTGCATAAGCAGCTCATTTGGTGGTGTATATATTGGCGGAGGAATCATACCGCAAATTCTTGATTACTTTGTTAAATCTGATTTTCATGCTCGATTCGTGGACAAAGGTCGCTACCGTACTTATCTGGCAAAAATGCCTATTTACGTCATTGCTCATGATTACCCGGCAATGTTAGGTTCTAGCTATGCTCTGGATACTTATCTTAATAAACATTATATACCCTAAGGACCTACATGCGAGTAGTTTTACGAAATTCTAGTATCATAGCAATTTTAATCTCCGGAATACTAGGCGGATGCGCTAGCAGTAATACAATTAATTCTAGTTGGATGAGTGATTACCATAAACAGTTAAAAAATAAAAGGCTTCCCGAGCTAATGATCCCGGGAACTCATTATGCTAATGCGTATAATATTGACCCCAATAAGCGCCTCGAAGTATGTACTGGCGAAACTCTACCAGCTAGTATGACTAATAATGCTAAGCTAGCAGCAATAGTAGCCGCAGAAAGTGATAGCGAGATTCATCGTGATTTCATTGATTATCTAAATACGCAAAACAACAACATTCGCGGACAACTAAATAACGGTATTCGTTATTTAGAATTACAAATCTGTATTCAAGATGCTACTTACTATACCTCCAACTATTATTTGACGGAAAACTTGGATGATGTAGTCAGCCAAATCAAGGCCTTTTTGAATGAGAATAAAGATGAATTAATTATTATTGATTTAGACAATAATTTGCGGGCATTCTATGGTTATTTAAATGAAGATGACTTAAGTAATCTTCACAACTATTTTCAGGTACAATTTGGTTCATACCTAACACCTAAAAAGGATTGGCAAACTACCAAGATGAAGGATATCTGGAATACCCATCATCGCATCATTCTATTTTCTAGTAATCAATTTTTAGCTCGTTATTATGATGTCTGGGATAAAAATGATATAGCATTAGCAGAGCCATCGCCACACTATACTACGATTAAAAAACTAACCGCAATCCAAACAACGATGGAAGCAGAGTCAGAAAATCACCAGCAAAAATTTAGCTTAATTCCTATCTATACCTGGTATAACGCAGATATAGATTTGTCCAATATATTTGGTGGCGATAGTAACGACCATTTAATTATTAATTATCTTTATTCATTACCACTGGATGCTCCACTAAATATTATCATTAGTGACAATCCGTATAACCGCCAATTGGTAAACTATGCCATTTACAAAAATACCGGTACAAATGAGAACAAATAAACAAAGCTCCGAAACTTAATCGCAGCCTTTTTATTATCATCTCTGGTTTACTTACTTGGATCAACTTCCAAATAGGTCATCATACCAGTTGGCATATGCCATGCTAAATGACAATGCAAGAACCATTTACCGACTTGATTTGCATCAAAAACTACTTTCACTGTTTCACCCGGCAAAATAAGAACCGTATCACGAAGTGCACCGTTTATTTTATGCCCATTAACTTCTACTACTTTAAAAGTATAACCATGTAAATGCATCGGATGTGACATCATGCTTTTGTTGGTAAAATCCATTTCAATTCGTTGACCCGACTTAACTATAAGTGGAGTTACATTCGGCCAGCTCTGCCCGTTAATTTGCCATACATATGGTGACATATTACCCGTTAATGTATACTTAAGTATACGATCAGCTGGCTTATTCACAAATTTTTCTGTACTTTGTAATTTTAGCTCTTGAGTATCATTTAAAGCAGGTGCCACAGTTGTAGCTTCAGGACTAAGCGTGGTTTTTAAATTTTTCTGAGTAGTTAATACCAAACCAGTCTGACTTTTCAGTCCTTCTACCTGCCCTAAAATAGGAAATGTGCCACCGGAAGTCGGAATATTTACGACTATATCAATTCGTTGCCCTTCAGATAATTGAAATTTATTCGCTTTAAGAGGTTTGATAGCATGCCCATCAACAGCAAGCGCAGTTCCTGAAAGTTTGCCCAAGTCAATCCAATAACCACTGCTAGCAGAACCGTTAATGAAGCGTAATTTGACTTTTTTACCCGCAGTTACCTGCGTAATCTGTGGGGCTTGTGGAGTGTGATAATTAGTTAAAAAGGCATCATATTTAACGTCATTTAAATCCATTGCCATAGCAGAACCCTTGCCACCATGATTCATCGCCATCCCAGCATGCCCTGATTCCATTTCCATCTCGTGATCGGAATCCATATCCATACCTGCCATGTCATCATGCGTATCGTTATGCTCCATCATTTTCATATTATGCATATCATGACTACTTTGCGCGCCATTGGTTAATTCGGATAAAATTTGCTCGGGTTTTTTAAAGCTAAAATCTTGAAACATTACCACAACTTGCTGGTAGTTTTTATCATCTGGAGTCTCAATAATCAAAGGTGCTTCAGCTAAACTAATCTCTTGCAAGCCGTGATGAGAGTGCATCCAGTAAGTTCCATTGTTTTTTAAAGGGAATTGATAGTGATATTCACCATTTGCCGGAATTTCTGCTTGATTTAATTCAGTACCATCCTGATTATTTGGTAATTCCAATCCATGCCAGTGGATAACCGTAGACTCATTTAATTTATTTTTAACTGTTACATCAAAAATATCACCAGACTTAGCATAGTAACCCCATGTACCATCAGCTTGCTTGATAGTCATCACTTTTGCGGATTTGCCATTCACAACTATATTTTGATACTCGACATTTAAAATTACCGGAGCTGCCATAACATTTGCCAGCAACAAAGATAGTAACGATAGTTTCTGCATGATTTCATTCCCTCAAATAATTAGATTCGTTTCCGAAAGACATTAATAATATACCCCACTATGGTATATTAACATTTAGAAATTTTCTTCGTCAACTTTTTTGTAGCTAACTAAAGTTTTTAATCAATTTGGTCAATTCATCAACTTTACTATTAATTTCATTATCATCACCACTTTTACCAGCCTTAACTAAACACATCTGCATATGACGTTCAAGTACATTCATTTCTATGTTTTTGACGGCAGAGCGAGCAGCTTTTAGCTGCATTAAAATATCGACACAGTAGCGTTCTTCATTGATCATTTTTTTAATTCCTTCGAGTTGCCCAATGGCACGGTTAAGCCGCGCTAGCTCTGCTGCATGATTAGGATGTTTAGTAATTTTTTCGCTCATTTATTTTTCCTCATGATATACTACTGGGGGGTATATAAAAATTCTACCACGAATTGTACCAAAAAAGACTACCCATCAAACATAAATATTACCAAGAAACTATACCCATCTTTATATAAAACCCGGTTCAAATCGCATTAAAACGATTAATTTCGTGGCGTCACCACGGATAACAA
>JAIEPY010000127.1 GCA_019748155.1 Burkholderiales bacterium
CATAGGCTCGTTATTCCCATCGACAGGGCTAACAGCGGACTTGCACCGCCTAGATGCGCGCCATGTCTGGCGCACCATGAAAAAACCGTCAGTGACTAACTGCCGGTTTTTTAAAAAGCAAGTAACTTTTAGCCAAATTTATTTAGCAGCAGTTGTTGCTTTCTTTACTGTATTGATAGTTGCTTGAGTAGCAGCTTCGAAATTTTTAGTCGCAACTTCAGCAACTTGCGCAGATACTTTAGATACAGTATCAGCCGCTTGGTTAGAAGTTGTAATCATATTTTGTAAAGATTCACTAGCCGCTTTAGAAAAAGCTGGACTAACTGAAGCCATTTGATCTACTGATTTAACCATTGACTCTTGAGCATCTTTGATAGTTTCAGAAGCTGCATTATTAAATACCGCTTGTGAATTACTAACCACACCACGAAGTTCTTGAGTTTTAGCCACACCTGATTCTACTGAACTAACTGCAAAAGCTTTAACCTGCTCAGCCATATCTTTAGCAGATGTAACAGACATTAAATTTTTCATCGTAGTTGCTGATTGTTGCATAAAAGTACGAGCAGCTTCGCATTGAACGAACATAGCTTGTTTGTAACCTTCAAGGGCTGCATTAGTTAAAGTCATGCAAGTATCAATCATTTTAGTATATTGTGCGTTCATCGCAGTAATTTGAGTTATCTTCATTATATTCTCCCGAATAAAAATTTATTAGACCTAACTAAAAATTAGCCAAATCTGTTTCTAGGACGCTATTATTGTGCACTGCACCATAATTTGTCAAGGTTTATATTTAATTTTTTCCGATTATTTTACAATAGTTACATGCTAACCGTTGCAAATACTCGAAATCTAGCAACAAAAACATCTTAAAAAAGTAATAATTTATGGCAATAGAGTATCTATAATTCTAACAGCATAAAAACATTTCCACAAATTCATCTTGTTATGACAGCATCTCAAATTCACCAACTGAAGAAACTTATACTTAGCATCAATTCATTAGCTGCTTAATAGTTTGAGAAAAAACTTGAACTCGGGCAAGCGAGAACCAGAAAATAATTTAAGTTTATTTATATATATTCTGATATAATAAAAACTTGGAAAACTCTTTAAAACATTACTAATTTAGTGTACTGTACTCTATGTTAGATGCTTTGCTGGATATTGAACTCTGGTAATAACATTTTGATGCTTGAGCAATTAAAGAGCGCTTAAAATATTATTTATTCTGTTAATGGCATATATGTTTGTAGTGCTTTTTAAAAATCGGTACAAATTTCTTGTCTTGCTTGTTTTGAGTTATCCAAGATTAATCAATTGATTAGATTGTTAATGTAACATTAAGTTTAGTATGTGAAGGAGAAGACGTGAAAAAATTAGTAGTATCGGTTGTTTTTTGTATAGTTAGCGTTTCAGTAAGTGCTGCCCAGATTTGCGGGGGAAATACTCACTCGTGTAGGGATGAGCATAATGGTGGCTATAAATGTTGTCATAATTCAACAAAGCATCATCAGTATGATAAAAAACAACATAAATCATCAGCGAGCGCTTCTGCTGTAAAAAATTAAATCTATTTTGCAAGCCGCCTTCGGGCGGTTTTTTATTGGCACTTGGATTTTAAATCCATAATCTATCATAAAAATAAGGTCACCAAATTGTAATGCAAGCGGATTAGTACTTTTTAGCAGTTTATGTTTTAGCTTGATTAGCTGCTGAGCTGCCTTTTTATTAACATCCTTTTTGTAGCTAAAAAGTCTCAAGCTTGTGTATATTATCGGTCATGTAAGCAGCAAATTTATGCTAAAACACTGATAAATCAAGGTATAATCATGGATTAATTAAATATTATTATCTATGAGAATACCAACACTATGTACCATCTACGCGACTTTGTAACTAAAAAAATTGTTAATCCTGACAATCTGGTTTTTACTGGTGAAACTACCCCTTGGGAAGTAGTAATGGATCTTGATTCTATCAAAAGCAAAATGAATCTGGATTATTTCCGCTCTTCACCGCCAAGCCTCTTAAAATATTTACCGCTACTGCCAATTACCAAACAAGCAGAATTTATTACACTACGTGAAGCTGCAACCCCATTGATTAAAAGCCGTCGTTTAGGGCGCAATATGGGCGTTGAGTTATACCTCAAAGTTGAAGGTAAAAATCCAACTGGTTCATTTAAAGATCGCGGTACGGCAGTAGAAGTATCAGTAGCGCGTGAAAAAGGTGCCAAAGCAATTATCCTCGCATCAACAGGGAATATGGCTGCTTCGTGTGCTTGTTATGCGGCGGCGGCGGATTTACCGTGCTTTATCCTGGTACCGGAAGGTGTACCTCCTGGTAAACTATCTCAGGTATTAGCTTTTGGTGGGCATATAGTTCAGGTTAAAGGTACTTATAATGATGCAGCTGATTTAGCTTATAAAATCGCGGTTGAGATGGGTTTCTATTTGGCTGGAGATTATGCCTTTCGCTTAGAGGGTGCTAAAACTGCCGCTTTTGAAGTTATTGATCAAATGTTATTTCAAGTACCTGATTATTTAGTTGTGCCAATTGGTTGCGGAACTAATATCGGTGGCTATTATAAAGGTTTTATGGATTACTACCGTTTAGGTTTAATCGACCGTTTACCGCGCATTATTGGGGTACAGGCAACTGGCGCGCAAGCCGTGGTTAATAGCTTTGATGCCAAAAGTGATGTTATCGAAATTTTACCAAGTATTAATACCCTAGCCTCAGCAATCGCGGTGGCAAATCCGATTGATGGTTTAAAAGCACTCGAAGCAATTAATAATACTAATGGTTATGCAGTAGCAGTTACCGACAATGAGATTTTAGCAGCTCAGCATCGTATGGCTAAAGAAGAAGGTATTTTCGCCGAAAGCTCTGCGGCAGCGACTATTGCGGGTTTACAAAAATTAATCGACCAAGGTAAGATTGATGCGCATAAAAAAGTAATGTGTATCTTAACCGGAGATGGTCTGAAAGATCCGCAGGTAGTGCTAAAAGCAGCGATTAAACCACCAACGATTTATCCACAGACTAAAGAGTTTTTTAGCTTGTACAAAAATGGCTTCTTTGATGGTAAGAGCATGGTTTTCGTTGAGAAAAGTGATGTGCTATTCACTAAAGAACCAACTAAAGCCGAAATTAGCCGCGAATTACAAAATTTATTCTCTGCAACTTATGGTGATGACTACTTAGATAAGATTCAAATTTCATTGGCTAAAATGGTGCAAAAAGGTAAAACCATTACTATTTCAGATTTCCAAGATAGTATTCAAAGCGTACTGGAATCACCAAAGCATATACACAGCGACGTCTTCTCGGTGCTGGATTTCTTCGTCGATACCGCCAAAGACAAAAAAGCCAATGCTAATGTTCGGGTAAGCATCGCAGGACAAGAATATATTGGTAATGCAGATGGCACCGGTCCGGTAGATGCCGTTATTAAAGCACTAACTCATGCTTGCCGTGATACCTTAGAGTTTAAACTTACCGACTATAAAGTAGAAATTCGCGGACAAGGGACCGATGCCAACGTATATGTAGAAATGAAATTACAACAAGATAGCCATAACTCAATTGGTAGCGGAACCTCCCCCGATATTATCCAAGCATCAATTGAAGCCTTTGCCGAAGCTTATAACGGTTTTAATTAAAGCACATTAGTTTTATGAGCATAGCTTTCTCTGGAAGTAAATAGAATAAAGCTAGGAAATAGTACATGATAAAGCAAAATGAAATAAAAATATTTGAAGACAAGAATGTGCGCACCTTATGGGATGCAAATGAGGAAAAATGGTATTTGGCAATTGTTGATGTAGTTGCTGTTCTCACTGATAGTTCAAACCCCAGAAAATATTGGAGTGTGTTAAAAACAAGGTTAAAAGCAGATGGACGTCAGTTGGCTACAAATTGTAATCAACTGAAAATGCAAGCTTCTGATGGAAATTTTACTTAACTGATGTAGCTGATTCTGAACAGCTCTTTAGATTGATCCAATCTATTTCATCACCAAAAGCTGAGCCATTCAAACTATGGTTAGCAAAAATTGCTGTTGAAATACTTTTTCAATAGTAAAAAATTATTATTAATAGTGTGGTTGCTAAATTGTATGGTGTAGAGACGAAACGAATTAATGCAGCGTGCTGGCGATATTATTTCTGACTAGTTGGTTCAACATATCCTTTCTACAGATGAGGGGGAAGCTTGCATTGAATTAAATACAACATTAAAATTTAAGTACGCTGTTAAGAAAAATACCAATTCGACTAATAAATATATAACCATTTAAATTTTAGAGAGGACTAGCACATAAATGAAGAAAATAATAATTAAAAGAAAATGGGCTTATTCTGGCGCGGCATTAAACCATAACATTACGATTGATGGTTATGAAAACATTAAATTATCTTGTGGTAGTGAATCTGAGTTTTTTATTGAGGACGAAAAACAAGAAATCGAGTTAGATATAAAGAGTGGAACAACAGTAGGTAATTTTATTATTAAAAAAGCTCAAAAAATATCTGAAATAATATTAAAAAGTACTTTCTCAGATATAAAATGTACTGTAATTTACAGTGATAGTCATGTAGTTGATTTAGGAAATAAAAAAAGTGGTGCAAACTCTATAATTCTTGTGATTAGTTTAGTTATAATTATATTTGTTTTGTTTGCTGTTAATCATTAAAAAAATACATGATAGGATTAGCATGGATTTTTATTGTAAGGAATACTTTTATGAACTTGAACCGAGTGATCAAGAATGGATTAATGATGTAGTTGAATACTTATTATCTCATCGCATTCATCAAGTTGGTGGATATCTTAAATTAAAACATCATCCAGATAGCAAACAATTACAAGAAAATTATGGGAAAATTAACCTTAAATTACTTAAAATAATGAAAGGTAATGAAAAACATCAATCTCATAATATTGATCGGCAAATACTAGATGATTGCTATATATTTAATGGCATACTTAATATAGTTATAGAATCATTAGAAATTATAAAATTGATAGAAACAATTCAAAATGAAGAGCTTTTCAAATATTTAGCAACTAAAAATTATGATTTACAAGATTATTCAAATAAAAAATATTACTTGATAAAAACAAGTCCTGAGAATTATAACACCCCTAAAAGAGAAATAATATTTAATAAAAAACCTATGCTGTTAGCAGATGACTCACCAATAGAAGTATTCTATATATTGAGTAGGTTAAGTGAAACAAATGATGTATTTGTTACCTTTAACCCATATATTATTGAAACTGAAGAACTTGGCATTAAACTTGAAAAAAACTATGGCATTTCTTTTGTACCAAATCAAATTATTAATAAATTAACCAATGGAAGTATTAAAACACAGTATAGTCACAAAAAGACTATATTACAATTTTTTATTAAAAAAAATAGTGACTCAATAGAATTATCTTTGGAGTTAATAGACGAAGATAACCTACAATCCTCAACTATATTTATTCATGCAAAATTTAGTAATGATTTACTACAATGCACACATTTTGATAAAGCCATTGTTATATACGATTCATTAGATAAACTTATAAATGTAAATAATAATTTAGATCGGCACAAAGATAATAAGAAAGTAAAACTTTATCAAATAGATGGGAAATTTGATTTCAAAGATTTTGTTAGCTTAGTTTACTGGGGAAATATTAGATTTACTTGTGTAATAGCTGAATGCTTTTCAATAGATCAACCTCAAGAGGTAGTTGATTTTTATGGGTGTTTATGATACATCGTTCTAACTGTCCCTACTCACATGATGCAATATTTAGCCGAGAAATAATTATCATTAGAGGCTATTCCCTCTATTGGAAGCTAGGCATGAATTATTAGAGTAGCTTATTTTTAATATTTATAGGAACACACTATGACAAAAAGACTAAACAAATATAGCGGAGTCATCACGCAAGATATTTCGCAAGGTGCATCGCAGGCTATGCTTTATGCAACCGGACTGAAAGAAACCGACATGGCTAAAGCCCAAGTTGGGATTGGGAGCGTATGGTACGAAGGTAATCCATGTAATATGCATTTGCTAACTCTGGCTGAAGAAGTTAAAAAAGGAGTGGTGGATGCTGGCTTAGTTGGTATGCGCTTTAACACTGTTGGGGTTAGCGATGGTATTTCGATGGGTACCAATGGGATGCGCTTTTCATTACAATCACGTGAAGTAATTGCTGATTCGATTGAAACGATCATGGGTGCGCAATGGTATGATGGTTTAATTACCCTACCTGGCTGTGATAAAAATATGCCGGGTTGTGTGATGGCTATGTCACGTCTTAATCGTCCAAGTATCATGATTTATGGTGGTACGATCAAAGCTGGTGAATATCACGGTAAAATTTTAGATATCGTGTCAGCATTTCAGGCTTATGGCGAATATTTAACGGGTAAAATCAGCGAAGAAGAACGTCAGGGAATTGTGCGCCATGCTTGTCCGGGTGCTGGCGCGTGCGGTGGTATGTATACCGCTAATACTATGGCATGTGCGATTGAAGCTTTGGGAATGTCATTACCCTATAGCTCATCAATTGCTGCAACCCATCCGGCTAAATTAGCGGAATGTCACCATGCTGGTGAGGCGCTAAAAAATCTACTAGAAAAAGATATCAAACCAAGCGATATTTTGACTAAAAAATCTTTTGAAAATGCCTTTACTCTAGTAACGGTACTGGGTGGCTCAACTAATGCAGTACTACATCTAATCGCGATGGCTCGTACTGCCGGAGTGGACTTTACTCTAGCGGATATCCAAAAAATCAGTGACAAAACGCCAATGTTAGCTGATTTCAAACCAAGTGGTAAATATGTGATGGACGATTTGCATGCTCTAGGTGGCACGCCAGCAGTTCTTAAGTTACTTTTAGAGCATGGAATGATTCATGGTGACTGCCTAACCGTAACTGGTAAAACCTTAGCTGAAAATCTGGCTACTTTACCAAGCTTACCAGCAGGTCAAGATTTGGTACAACCATTTGATAAGCCAATCAAAGCTGATGGACATATCCAAATTTTATTTGGTAACCTGGCAAGCGAAGGATCTGTCGCTAAAATTACCGGCAAAGAAGGAACTTATTTCAAAGGTCCGGCACGTTGCTTTGATACTGAGGAAGAGATGATTCATGCCCTAGAACAAAAACAAATTCAAAAAGGCGATGTCTTGGTAATTCGTTTCCAAGGTCCTAAAGGTGGTCCAGGTATGCCAGAAATGCTAAAACCAACCTCTGCAATCATGGGTGCTGGCTTAGGTAAAGATGTGGCATTGATTACTGATGGACGCTTCTCGGGTGGTTCACATGGATTCATTATCGGACATATTACGCCTGAGGCACAAGTTGGTGGCAATATTGCCTTACTAAAAGATGGTGATATTATCGTGATTGATGCTGATAAAAATACGATTGATGCAGAAATCAGTGATGCTGAATGGGCAAATCGCCGTAGTGTATGGCAAGCACCAGCTTACCGTTCAAACCGCGGTACTTTGTACAAATTCATTAAAAATGTACAATCTGCCAGCCTAGGCTGTGTAACTGACGAATAGTCCTTTATTTGATATCTTAAAAAGTATCTATCAATAATACAAAGGTAATAATTGTTACCTTTGTATTACTTTACTTCAACTCTGCAGAATCATTCTGCTAACAAATCTAATTCTTATTAATCTAATTACCTCCTACCATTCGATGTGCTAAAATCATGAAAACTTGAAGAAGGAATTTACCATGAGTCAAGCCCCTTATAATTTTGCTAGCGGATTTAATAGTCTCAGCCAAGAACATCAGCAAATTAAACTACCTAATCCAGAAAATATTATTCCAAACTGGCTAAACGGTTCATTAGTCAAGGTTGGACCGGCACAATTCACCATTGGTAGCACTCAAGTCAATCATTGGTTTGATGGTCTGGCTATGCTTTATAAATTTGACTACAGCAATGGCAATATCACATTCTCCAATGCGTTCCTTACTACATGATAAATATTCAGGCATAAACTGTCTCCAATCTGTTGCTTAATATTTCTCTCCGATTTTCACTGT
>JAIEPY010000132.1 GCA_019748155.1 Burkholderiales bacterium
TTTTACACCTTAGATATTACTATGGTGGTGACATTTCTATTTCAGCTAAGTGACATTTCTATTTCGGGTTGATATTTGTATAAAAATGTACTCATTTAGTTATGAATTTATTATAAAATAGTAGCTGGTTTTAATTTTTTTGTATAAGTGAGAAGCAAATGAAGATTTTAGCTACGAATGTTTATGTCGGTCCTAATATATATGCTGGTTTCCCAGTAATTCGTCATGTCATTGATGTCGGGGCGTTAGAGCAGTGGCCTTCATTGCGTTTGGGGCAAAATTTTATTGAAAAGCTTCTGGCTGCAATTCCATCATTGCATGAACATCATTGTTCGCATGGTGAAGAGGGTGGTTTTGTTCGCCGCTTAAAAGAAGATGAAGGTACATGGATTGGACATATTTGGGAGCATGTGATTCTAGAAGTTCAGATGTTAGCTGGCGTTTCGGTTAGTTTTGGTCGTACTCGTGGCAATGGCAAAGAAGGGCAGTATAATCTAGTTTTTGAATATAAACAGCGAGATGTTGGTTTACGAGCTAGTGAATTAGCACGTGATTTGTTAGTTTCAATTATGCCTGATGAAGTTAGGTCTCAGATTGAACATAAGGTTCCTGAAGATTTTGACTTTGCTTATGAAAAAGTTCGTTTTATTCGCTTTGCACAAAAAATGAATTTTGGACCAAGCACGCAGTCAATTGTTGATGCTGCGGTTGAGCGTAATATTCCGTATCTACGTTTAAATGAAGCATCTTTAATTCAACTTGGTTACGGTAAATATCAAAAACGTATTCAGGCTACAATCACTAGTGAAACTCGCTTTATTTCAGTTGAATTAGCCAGTAATAAAAGCGCTACAGCCAACTTATTAGATAGCCTTGGTTTGCCAGTTCCGCAACAACGAATTATTGGTTTAGAACGCGAAGCAGCTAAAGCATTTCATTCAATTGGTGCGCCAGTAGTTGTTAAACCTTTAGACGGCAATCATGGTCGCGGAATTTCAATTAATTTGAATACTGAGGAAGAAGTGATTGAAGCATTTCACGTTGCAAAAGAAGTTTCACGCAGCGTGATTGTTGAATCATTCCTTGAGGGGGAAGATCATCGTATGCTGGTGGTTAATGGTAAATTAATCGCAGTTGCTAAACGTGTTCCTGGTCATGTGGTTGGGGATGGCAAAAAAACTATAGTTGAATTAGTGGATACTGTTAACCAAGACCCACGTCGCGGGGTTGGGCATGAGAAGGTATTAACTCGCTTAGAGTTAGATTATGCAGCTAACCAAATTCTTGAGAAAAAAGGCTATACTCCTGAGACTATTTTAAAAGATGGTGAAGTATGTTATTTACGTGATACAGCAAACTTGTCAACAGGTGGAACTGCAATTGATTTAACGGATCAGGTTCACCCGGATAATAAAGAAATGGCTGAGCGCGCGATTAAGGCAATTGGTCTAGATGTTGGTGGTGTTGATTTCTTAATTAAAGATATCAGTCAGTCGTACCATGATATCGGCGGTGGAATTTGTGAAGTAAATGCGGCACCTGGTTTCCGTATGCATACTCATCCAACTGAAGGTAAACCACGTGATGTTGCTGGTGCGGTAATTGATATGTTATTCCCAGAACCAGAAAAAGCGCGTATTCCTACCGTTGCAATTACTGGTACAAATGGTAAAACAACTACTTCACGAATGGTAGCTCATTTATGGAAACAAGCAGGTAAAGTAGTAGGTTTAACTACTACGGATGGTATTTACATAAATGGTAAATTAACTGTGAAGGGAGATACAACTGGTCCAGTTTCAGCACATATGGTATTACAAGATCCTAATACTGAGATTGCAGTATTGGAAACTGCACGTGGTGGATTATTGCGTAGCGGTTTAGGTTATGAGTTCTGTAATGTTGGTGCATGTTTAAATGTTACTGCTGATCACATTGATATTAGCGAAGGTAAGGGGCTAGCTGACTTAGCTAAAGTTAAACGGATTATTACTGATGCTGCGCGTGATACTGCGGTATTAAATGCTGATGATATTGAATGCTTGAAAATGGCATCAACGACTGAAGCCGAAAATATTTTCTATGTGACGATGAATCCACGGCACAATTTAGTGCGTGAACATATTCGTTTGGGCGGTAAGGCGGTTATTATCGAAAAAGGTATTAATGGAGACATGATCACAATTTTTGATAATGGTGTGCACGTTCCAGTGTTATGGACGCATTTAATTCCTGCAACCATGGAAGGTAAAGCGATTCATAACGTTCAAAATGCGATGTTTGCGGTAGCTATTGTATACAGTATGGGTATGAATCTTGATGATCTACGTAATGGTTTACGTACATTTGTTAATAGTTACCATCAAACCCCAGGTCGGATGAATTTCTATGATGAGCATCCATTCAAAGTATTGCTAGATTATGGTCACAACCCAGCAGCGGTTAATATGATTGGTAAATTTGTTGATCAAATGAGTGTGTCAGGTAAAAAATTAGTGGTAGTTACATTCCCTGGTGATCGGACTAATGCGTTGATTGAAGAAAGTGTTAAATTGTTACCATCTCACTTTACGCACTTTATTTGTAAACAAGATGATAATCGTCGTGGACGTAAAGATGGAGAAGTACCTGAGCTAATTCGTGAGCTTTTAATTAAATACGGTGCCAAGCCAGCTAATGTAGAAGTTGTTCTTGATGAACAAGATGCTATTAATCAAGCTTTGAGTAATGCTCATGAGAGTGACTTTATTGTAGTCTTGGCAGATAAAGTTAGTCGCTGCTGGAAACAAATCACCTCATTCAAATCTGATGGGAATACTCGTATGAAAGAAGGTGATATTCGTGCGGAAGATCATTTATTGGATCGGGTGGAGGTTGATTTAATCTCTGATGCAATTAGTAACGCTACGATTCGCACTGATAAACGTGGTGTAATTATTGAAGTTGAAGAAGAAAATAACGACTAATTTGTTTTATCTAATTCACTTCTATGCGGCGTATCAACTGTTAAATTGATATGCCGTTAGTATCACAATTTAATATCATCTCAATTGGTTTTGAGTAAAAGGAAAAAACCATGTTTCAAAGAGACGCACTTGTAATTCGCATCTTAGCTGGAACGAATATATTTTTCTCAAGTGTGGGAGCTATTTCTGAAATAGTTACTCGTGATGAGCATAAGCAAGAGTTTGCTAATGATTATGACGCAGTACTTCGCAAAATATTGAATGAGCTTGGCTGGGGCGATGTAGCAGTTTATAAGCGCGTTTACAGTCGTGGAATTATCATGGCAATTCCAAGTGAATTTGATCTAACTTATGCTGCTTGTAAAATTTTAGGTATTGCTTTTGAGATTGCAGCGGCTAAATACAATGAAACTGATGAGCTAGATTTTGCGGAAGAGTTAGAATACCTTGAGTATATTATTTCTAAAGAGTTCTATATGACGCTCAGAAATATCTATAATGAAGCTAAAGCTCGCTTACTCAATGTTTATCTTGATCAGAATACTATTAGTATTGGTAGCGGAAAGGGTGCTTATATTGCTGAGATTGATGAGATTACTTATGACGATGTTCCTTGGGATAAAATCTATGAAATTCCAAGTGTTATGGTGACCGGAACTAATGGTAAGACTACTACAGTACGTTTAACGAGTTTCATTTCACAGTATGCGGGGAAGTGTGTCGGATATTGTTCAACTGATTGGGTGATGATCAATGGTGAGGTTGTTTGTGAGGGTGATCTATCAGGCCCTCATGGAAATCGTCGGGTTATGACTAATCCTGATGTTGACGTAGCTGTGCTCGAAGTTGCGCGTGGTGGTATTGTTAAGCGTGGCTTAGCAACCTCTAATGTTGATGGTGCGGTAGTCATGAATGTTTCTGAAGACCATCTTGGTATTAATGGAATTGATGATGTTATGGATCTGGCACGTGCTAAATTCACTGTGCAAAATGCAGTTCGACCAGGTGGACATAATATTCTGAATTTAGATGATGAAATTTCGTATTCTTTCATTGATTCATTACCTCGGGCGCGGGCATTTTTTAGTCAAAAATTAGCAGCTGATAATGTTATTAAATTTATTAAAACACCAGATGATTATGCTTGCTTTGTTGAGAATGATAATTTTGTGGTTCATCGTCATGGTGAAAAACATATTATTGCCAAGCTTAATGATGTTGATCTTACCTATAATGGGATTGCTAAACACAATATAGAAAATGTATTAGCTGCAATTTGCCTTAGTATTGAGCTTGGACGTAGCTATGCTGAAATTACCGCTGGTTTACATGCTTTTAGAAATGATGAGCATAACCATGGACGGTTTAATATGTTTGATGTTAAAGGGTTTAAAGATAGTAAGATTTTTGTTGATTATGGGCATAATTTTGCATCTGTTGATAATATGTTAAAATTTGCGCGAAGCATTGCTAATGCTGATACTAAAATTACGGTATTATTAGGCTTATCAGGTGATCGCAAGTTTATGGTAGATAAAATTGCAAACAGCGTAGTGCAGCACAAAATTGACTATGTAATTGTTAAAATGTTTACTAATCATCTTCGTGGTGCCGAGGTTGGTGAATTGGCAGAATTCTTGCAAGAGCGACTGTTAAAGCGTGGTTTTGATACAAAAAATATCGTTGCTACGGTCGATCAGGAAATAGAGGCTTTAGAGTTGGTTTTAGCAAATATGGAAGCTAATCATCTTTATATTATGTTATGTCAAGATCAAGCCACAGAGGTTATTAGTGCAATCAAAAAATATAATAACGAAGCGAATGCCTGATAATACTACGTTAAGGCGCTACTTTTGATAAAATAGCGCCTTAGTATAAAATATTTAATTGGGTAGCACGAAATTAGTTTTGATAGTTGCCTAGGTAGAAAAAATTGATGATCTGTCAATAACTAGAGGAATTTATTAATGAGTATGGAGCATAAGTCAGCGCGTGGTTTTATTATCCCTATTGGTGGACGAGAAGAAAAAGAAGTTAATCCTAGAATTTTAGAGCGATTTGTTCAGTTAAGTGGCGGTAAAGACGCGATTATTTCGGTAATTCCTACTGCGTCTAATTTAGAAGATACCGGTGATCGCTATGTAGAGATTTTTCAACGTTTAGGTGTAAAAAAAATATATAACAATAATATCTCAAGTCGCTTAGATGCAAATAACGAGATTTTTGTAAAACAATTAACTGAGTCTACTGGTATTTTTATGACTGGTGGTAATCAGCTACTATTATCAACTGTGCTGGGTGGTACAGTAATTGCCAAGATGATTCGTAAGCGCAATGCAGAAGGCGTTCCTGTTGCAGGAACTTCAGCTGGAGCTGCGTTTATTCCTGAACATATGATTGTTTCTGGCGATTCAGGGCTTATTCCGCGTGTTGGTGGCGTCATGATTGCACCTGGTCTTGGTTTGACGAACAAAATAATGATTGATCAACATTTTTCACAACGTAATCGTTTAGGACGTTTATTAACGGCACTTTCATATAACCCATACAAAACTGGTGTTGGCGTCGATGAAGATACTGCTGCAATCATTGATGCTGAAGGTAATATTGAGGCGATTGGTAGCGGTGCATTGACGGTGGTTGATATGTCTAAAGTAGAATTTTCATCAGTGGCGAGTACTTCACCGGGTGAGGCGATTAGTTTGGTTGGAGTTAAAATTCATACTTTGCTAAGTGGTGATCGTTATAGTACCAAAACCCATGAAGTTATTCAACTGATTAAGGACGTGGTAGAATGAAGCGTATCATTATTCATGGTGGTTGTGGTGCTCGTGAAGATAGCAGCACACCTTTTGAAGCCTATCATGAAAACTTACTGCCAATAATTCAGCAGGCACACCAATTTTTGGAAGTCTCTAATAATGCGGTTGAGGCTGCTTTATTTGCTGCCAAGCTCCTAGAAGATAACCCGGTTTTTAATGCTGGGACAGGCTCTCGTGTTCAACAAGATGGTCAGATTCGCATGTCTGCCTCTTACATGGATAGCATTAAAAATAAATTCTCAGGCGTAATTAATATTCAAAATGTACGTTATCCGTCGGCGGTTGCTTACTCGTTACAACAGCAGCACCATAGCATCATCGGTGGTGAACATGCGACAAATCATGCTTACCAAAAGTTACAAATGATGCCATATAATCCAATGACGGAAAAGCGTTGGGATGAGTACCTTGAGCTTAAAAAAGGCTTGACTGGGACAATTGGTGTGGTTGTGTTAGATGACAATGGTGTGATCTGTGCCATTACTTCTACTGGTGGCGCAGGATTTGAAGTACCAGGCCGAGTTGGTGATAGTCCAACCGTTGCAGGTAATTTTGCCTCAAATGTGATGGGGATTTCTTGTACTGGTATTGGTGAAGAAATCGTCAATAAAGCGCTTGCGAGTAAAGTTCATACTAGGGTAAAAGACGGTATGACTTTAACTGATGCGGTTCATCGTTCTATAGTTGAAAGCGATGTTGATGGCGATTATGTCGGACTTATCGCAATTGATAAAGATGGTAATGTTTGTACCGGAACAACCGCTATTGCTCAGACGCTTTATGCTTATTATGATGGTGATGACTATCAGACCTTTTTACAAGATGTAAAGTAAAACTAATAAATTCATCAAAAATATTTGACAAATATACATATTTATTAGTACAATTTGCATATCAATTATTTTGGTGCAATTAAAATGGTTGATACTAGTATTTTAGATTATAACCAACAAATTATATTTAATAAAAACTATAAAGTGCTGCTAACATGAAATCCAAGTTGTTTAATTTAAACACCGACACTCTTAAATTACAAAACCTACAATTCTGCATGCCTTCTTGTTGCTGAAACGCAACTATATCCTCAACTCCTGAATCTCAGGTGCTCTAAGTTAAAAGCTTTACCACCTAAAAAAGTAAAATATTTACATCAATTAGCCACTTGATATAGTGATGAATATCAGTATTCATTTGACGTCTATTGATTATCAATATTAATTTACTGACAATTAGCATATATATTACTACTGTTTTTGGAGTATTCTCAAAATGAACTCATTTGATTTAATCAAATTAATTGCTATTATATTAGCGCTGGCTGTTGTCTTCTGGTTTTATCGGCACTACCGCAAGGAAGAGTTAAGTTTAAATGCACAAATTAAAATTGCGATAATTGGCTTTGTTTCTAACCTATTAGATACGATTGGAATTGGGAGCTTTGCAGTAATTGTGGCAATGCGCCGTCTCTTAGGCGTGATGCCTGATGATGTAAAATTAATTGGTAGTATGAATATTCAAGCAATGGTTACGGCTCTAGCCCAGACTTTAATTTTTCTGCATTATATTCAGTTAGATATAACAACACTATTGGTTGCAATAACAATGATTGCTCTAGGCGGATTTTTCTCTGGGCTTGTTGTCGTGAGAGTTAATAAAAAAATTGTTCACCGTGTTATGCTAATTGCTTTTGCAGTAACTGGAGTATTATTACTTCTTTCCCAGCTTAACATCCTAGAAATATCAGGAGGAAGTACTGCGATTAAAGGAATCAGGCTAGTTATATTTGCCATCTTTATGTTAGTTGCTGGCGCGTTACCTGCATTTGGAGTTGGATACTATTCCTTGGTTAAAGCTAGTATTTTTCTATTCGGAGTAAATCCAATTATTGCTTTTCCTATCATGGCAAGTGCTAGCTCATATCAAATGCCAGTTACGTCCATTACCTTTATTAACAAGCAAAAATTTTATTCCAAAGCTACAGTTTTGATGGCTCTATTTGGAGTTATAGGGGTTTTGATTGCTGCACCTTTAATCAGCAAGGTAGATAGCTATACCTTAAAGTGGATTTTGCTTGGAGTGGTAATCTATAATGTCATTACATTAGCAAAACCAACGAAAAATACTGTGAAATAAGAACTTAAACCTTGGCTAAGTATGATGAGTCTTTTGAGATATGATAAAATCTAAGGTTCAAAGGCAAAGGGTATAAATTTAAGATTTATTATGTTAATAGGGGGCTTTAAAGAAATGAGAAGATTAAGTCAAAAACTACTTGCGGGTAGTTTGTTTTTGACGTTACTTAGCGCATGCTCTAACGTTAGTTTAGGAGATGTCCCGCAAAACCGCGAAAACTATAATAAAGCGCTGGATAGTAGTGAAAATGAACAATTTCTAATGAATGTTGTGCGCATGCACTATGGTGAGAATCCATATTTTGTTGGTGTCGATAGTATTACTGCGGCAACATCCTTAACGGCAGCTGTTCGTGGTACATTTGGTGTAAATAATGCTTGGGCACCAATCAATGGGGTGCAGTGGAGTGTTAGCCCACAGATTGCATTTTCACAAACTCCAACCGTTACATATTCTCCTGTTCAGGGTGGTAAATTTGCAACTGGTATGTTAGC
>JAIEPY010000017.1 GCA_019748155.1 Burkholderiales bacterium
CTTCCTTCAGATTCTACCTCACGGTAGACACCCTTACATAGGCTCGTTATTCCCATCGACAGGGCTAACAGCGGACTGCACCGCCTAGATGCGCGCCATGTCTGGCGCACCACCAATACCGACTGGACGAACGTAATTCTTCCAGGTAAAAAAAGCACTACCTACTAAATCACTAGCATCTTTAAGCCCATATTTAGTTGCAAAATAAGGTAATAACACCAACCAGCCAATCAGTAAACCAATAAACGCAATGATCGTATTACCACCGATCAAAAACCCTGAACCAATTACCGCCGGTGAGAAACTGGTTCCCATACCCACAACGCTATTATTTACTTTAAAAAACTTATAGTAACTATCACCAAGTACCTTTAAACCATTTTGACAAAGATTAATCAGTGCAGCGATTCCTATCCCAGAAACAATGGTCTTAAACCCAGTTTTGTCTTGCGTGTTATTAGTTGCCAATAGTACCTGACCGATTGCATTTCCTTCTGGAAATGGTAAATTAGGATCTCTTAATAGAACTCTTCGAAGTAAAACTGAGTAAGCAATTCCGATAAAACCACCACATAAGCCCAAAAAGAGTAACTCATAGTAATGGAAATCTTTCCACACACCTAAAATCAAAAGTGCAGGAAAAACGAAAATAATTACCCCTGCTAAACCTTCGCCAGCTGAAGCAATCGTTTGCGAAATATTATTTTCTAAAATAGAATACTTGCGAAACATCCGCAAAATTCCCAACGAGATAATTGATGCTGGAATTGAAGCGCTAATCGTTGTGCCGATTTTTAGCCCCAGATACATATTAGCACCACAGAGTAAAATCGCTAAAACCACCCCGATAATTATTGATTTGGGTGAGAGCTCCAGTTTAGGTATAAGTTTAGGTATAAGTTTAGTCATTCTTTAGTCCTTATCGATCCATTATTGTATTTAGGATATTCATCGTATTGCCCATACTCCCTCCACCACCGTCGGGTTGCTGATGGCTATAGCAAAAAACCAACAGTTTTGATATTGGTCAAAGAATTATTATACCTCGACTAACTGCGTTGCAACATTGCAATCTAATACTTTTTGAAGATAATATTTTTTTAATTAACTCAGTAAAGTACCCTAATTCTTAACTTAGGGAAAATAGAAGTTAAATTATAAGAAGTACATAAGCTCAAGCAGGCATGGACACATTAGAGGATACTTGCTAATATTAGCCTGTAGCATAATGATACACTTATAGTAAATGGCTGCAATTAATAATGCCCTTCTTAATGCTCTTGCCCTGTAGCAACATTCTGTATAAGCTAGTTCCAATGACACACAGAAAGAGAATTATTAGTAGCCCCCAATAGCTAAAACTGGCTATTGAGGAAGAGCTTTAAGGCAAATTAAACTACAAAATATAAATAGCAATTCTTTGCTATTGACATTCTTAAAAGCGAGGCGGTATAATCACCAAAGTTATCAATGAACCTCCGACTTAAGACTTCAAACCCAGCACCAATAAAGACAATAAAATAATTACACAAAAACTGAAAGATTACTGAACTTAATTTTTAAGGACAAACTATAATGAATTATAAAGATAACGACCGATACCAGATTGGTATTAAAATGATGCAAGAAAAATATGAACAATCGGTAATTGACTCTATTGATAAGACTTTATATGAGTTTTCTCCTGAACTGGCAGACTTAGTAGTTAGTCACGGTATGGCTGAAGTTTGGGGAGAAAAAACATCATCTATCGCACTAAAAGATAAAGAACTCTTAATTGCTGCTACTTTAATCGCACAAGGTGGCTGTAATGAAGAATTTGAGGGGCATATTTATAATTCATTAAAGGTTGGTAATAGCAAACAGCAAATTAAAGATTTACTAACCTTACTGACTCTTTATGTAGGAGTACCAAAAGTTCTTGAAAAGTTACCCCATGTAATTAAAGCATTTAAAAAATCTGATGAATCTAAATAAAAAAGGGAAACCAAATGAAAGCAAAAAATTATCTAATAGAAGCGTTAAAAGCTGAAGGAATCAAGCATGTATTCATGGTACCCGGTGGAGAATTAGATCCGCTGGTATTTGAA
Source organism: Burkholderiales bacterium (assembly GCA_019748155.1). Classification (GTDB taxonomy): domain Bacteria; phylum Pseudomonadota; class Gammaproteobacteria; order Burkholderiales; family UBA11063; genus Aquella. The sequence goes on from JAIEPY010000017.1 coordinate 2,091, forward strand.
ATGGTTGAAGAAGGCAGTATCCAGCCAATTTGTTCGGCTATTGAAGGTGGCGCAGCATTTATGGCAGATGGATACTCAAGAAGTTCAAATAAATTTGGCGTATGTGCAGCAATTGGTGGCCCTGGAATTTTAAATATGGCAACCGCTATTGCTACCGCTGCAGCAGATCACTCACCGATGTTGGTTATTTCGGGTGATGTACCACTTGATGAAGAAGGTAAGGGATTTATTCAAGATAGTAGCTCTTTGGGTATCAATACTTCGTCGGTATTAGCTCCATTAGTATCTGGTCAGGTTGAGGCTCACTCAGCACATCAAGTTCCCTTTGGTCTAAAAAACCTGATGGCAAAAATGCTAACTCCAAGTACCAAAGGACCAGTACATTTATCAATGACATTGGATGTACAGGATAACGAGGTCCCTGAGGGTTCAACTTATAGACCAGTCGCTGAGTCAATGTTACATCCTAAATACCTCAATGAAGCTGCATTTGAAGAAGCATTTAATGCATTAGCTGATGTTTGCGTTTCATTACTGGACGGTAACTGACCCAACCCAAGTGATTACCGCATTGGACTATATGGGTAGTATGGGATGGGCATGGGGAGCAGTAATTGGAAGTAAAGTAGCATTGCCCAATCGCCCACATGTATTATTTACTGGCGATGCTTGTACTCTTATGCACGGGATGGAAATTAAAACCGCAGTTGAATATAATTTACCTGTAGTATTTGTAATCTCCAATAATCGCGCTTATGGTAATCCTAAATTACGCGCAATGAAATTTAGTCAAAAGGTAAATGACTTTATGAACATTCCTGCCTTTGATTTTGCGGCTCTTGGTCGTTCTTTAGGCGCGGAAGGATTCACCGTTACAGACCCTAATGATTTGGAAGCTACCATTGAAAAAGCTTATAAACTTAATAAACCAGTCGTAATTGATGTCATTGTTGATAACGTAGCGACACCAACTAAAGTTTATGATAAGTATTTTGCAGCAAGCTTCTTCCATGGTGGAAAATTATAGTAATCAGCATATTTAACAATTAGTTACACGTTCATTTATATCCTAAGCACTTCTTTTATGAAGTGCTTATTTTTATTCGGACGATTAAAGCACCCCCCAATGATTTTGGTGGTATAATTTGGGAATGGTGGAATTTCGGTTACTTCAGCTATAATCTGGGGGTTTATTTTATAGGTAATTTTATTAACAGGACTATTTTCAATGATTAAAAAACTATCATTAATTACTGGACTTTGCATCGTTGCGGCAAGCAGTCAAGCGGCAAATCTGACTCAGAAAGAATATGCTAACCAATTCAATAACTATAATGCATGCTTTATATTATATGACCTAAATGCGCACAAGATATTAACTGAATATAACCCCAACAATCGTTGCAATCAAAGAATAGCCAGTAACTCAACCTTCAAAATTGCCATTTCGCTGATAGCATTTGATCAGGGCTTGATTAGTGAAAGTACTGAGTTTAAACAAACTTGGCCAAATAACCCGAATATTCCAACTTGGAATCATGATCAGACAGTTAAATCATGGATGGCTTATTCAATCGTGCCAATCTCACAGCAAATTACTCCAAAAATTGGACTTGCCAAAATGCAGCATTATTTAGCGGGATTTGCTTACGGCAATCAGGATTTCTCTGGTGATCATGGCAAAAACAATGGAATTACCAATGCTTGGCTAAGCAGCAGTCTAAAGATTTCGGCACTTGAAGAACTTGCTTTTTTAAAAGCAATGTTAAACTATGAGCTTCCAGTTAGCAATAACGCCATTGATCACACCAAAGCCATTCTAGCATCAGATCAACTCAAAAACAGTTTAACTTATCGTGGTAAAACTGGCAGCGGTTGGAAAAATCGCCGGGCTGATGGTAAAAATGCCGGGCACGAGCGCGATGGCTGGTATGTGGGCTACGTAGAAAGCGGAAACAATCAATATATTTTTGTAACTAATCTAACCGACAAAGCTAAACCAGCCACAGATAAATCGTTGTTTGGTGGTGAGGATGCCAAAAAAGCTACGCTCTCATTACTAAATAGTTACTTTAATTAAGCTACCACTAAGTAACAATCAAGTTCTCTTGTTAATTAATTTGATAACCACCGGCTTTGGCTAGTGGTTACAACATTATCTTATCTAACAATATTTCGCAAAGTTAATCTAGCATGGAGTGGAATAAAGCGCGAAATCAGATATAATAACATCCCGCCAAATGCACCACCCGCGATACCAGAAGCAAACGCAATCAACACCCGATATTCATGCCGTGGCACCCAGATACTAGTTATCGGACAGACAAAAAATTCATAAATACTAAAAATGAGTGCTAAGATTAAAATATCTCGAACTTGAAAACGAATTTGATATATTTCGCCACGCGAATGAACTTTAATCGCAAATCCGGTTAATTTGGCAACTAGTTCATAAATCAATAGACTTATCCCGACACTAAGTAATGCCGAGAAAAATCCCGCGCTATAATCACCATAACCGTGCGCATAAATAATATCTTGGACAAAAAACATGATCATCAGCAAAATACCTGCAACTACACTGATATACCATAAGCCACAGATATCATCGGCAGCAAAACCCAGTAAGTTTGCGGAATGTTTAATTAGTAAATTCCGTAATAGCTTCACTAATACCAACACACAAATAAATGCAACGATAAAACCCATGATACTCATATAAGCAATGTTTTGAATCGCAATGCTATTACTCATCGCAACCAGTGGCACAGTCGATGATTCGAGTAAAACAAAGAATATTACCCAACGTAAGCCAAATTTAATTGGAATTAATTTATTTTTCATTACTTTCTTTCAGGATTTTATAATATTTTTAATGTTCCGGAGCTATACTTTGAACACTCATTTATGAGCTTTTATGTATAGTCGGTTTTCTGCGTCGTCTAACGATTACTGAGTACAATACTGGTACTACAATCAACGTCAATAAGGTTGAAGTAGTCATACCGCCAATAATTGCATATGCCATTGGCTTACGCACTTCCGTACCCTCTCCGTTGCTTAAAGCTAACGGCAACATCCCAAAAATCATAGCCATCGAAGTCATGACAATCGGACGTAGACGAGTTTTCCCAGCATTAACAATCGCTTCAGTCATCTCAATACCTTCGTTTAGCTGCTGATTGATAAAATCGACTAATAAAATACCATTCTTAGTTGCCAACCCCATCAGCATAATAATCCCGATAATCGAGAACATATTGAGCGTACTACCGCAAGTTAGTAAGGCAATAAATACCCCAACGAAAGATAAAGGTAGCGCTACCATGATTACCAATGGTTGAATAAAGCTTCTAAACTGAGCGGTTAAAATCATGTAAATGAAGGCAACCCCAATCATTAGCGCGGACACAGCATACATAAAAGACTGCACCATGTCCTCACTATCACCACTTTGCTTAAATTTATAACCACTTGGCAACTGATAGCCATCAAGGATCTTCTGAATCTGGGTATAAACCTGCTGATTATCCGTACCAGTTATATTTCCGGTAATTGCAACATTACGCAATAAATTCACATGGTCAATTTCGCGTGGTGAAAACCCAGTTCTGGTCTTGGTAATTGTTGCCAAAGACACCATCCGTGGTGCAGCAGTATTAGGATCAATACTATTACTTGGCACTTGCAGTAAATTTAGTACATCTTTATTGCGCTCATCTTCCGGAATTTGGACTACAACATTGTAGTTTTCTCCAGTACGTGGATCTTCCCAAGTTGAGATTTTATTACCGGCAAATAATGACGATAAAGTATTCCCAACATCAGCCATATCAATTCCCAGACTGGAGGCAATATCACGATTAACGTCAATATTATATGCCGGATCAGCATCTTGGTAGCTGGTTTCCAAGTCAGTAACGCCTTTGATTTTGCCAATCTTAGCCATTAGCTCATTGGAAATACGTTGCAACGAGGCAACATTATCACCTTGGACATCAACATTAATTGGTTTTTGATCACCACCCGGAGAACCCAAAGGCATGATATTACGCACTTTGATTCCACCAATGTGTTCTAAAATCTCGCGAGTTTGCGCGATTGCATCATTAAGCGTATTATTGCGTAATGCCTTATGCCCAATATCAATCGTAAGCGTAGCACTATTACTACCTTCACCAAAATTTTTATTTACTCCACCCGTAATTGATTGGATTTCTTTAATTCGCTCACGCAGAATCTTACTTACCTGATTGACCTTGGCTTCAGTATAAAAAACATTGGAACCCGTCGAGGTTTTAAAAGTAACCGTATATTGTCCCTTATCGGCTGTTGGCATAAATTCACCGCCAATAAATGGCACCAGCATAAAACTACCGATCAGAATAGCTAAGGCAATCGACAATGTTGTTTTGCGATAATGTAGTGAGCGCCGAATAAATTTCTCATACCCCACAATTAAACGATCAAAGCTAGACTCAAACCAATTAAGAAACTTCCCAATTCGTGACTTAGCCAGCCAACCACCATCCTGCGGTTCGTGCCAAATGCTGGAGAGCATTGGATCAAGCATAAAACTAACCAATAATGAAATCACTACTGCAACAGTTACTGTGACTCCAAATTGAAAGAAAAATTTCCCGATAATCCCTTGCATAAAGCCAACCGGCAAAAATACTGCCACTACCGTCATGGTTGTTGCCAGCACCGCTAAACCAATTTCATTAGTTCCATCTAATGCCGCCTGAAAATGGCTCTTACCCATATGTAAATGCCGCACAATGTTTTCACGAACGACAATCGCATCATCAATCAGTAAGCCTACTGACAGCGAGAGCGCCATCAATGACATCATATTTAGAGTAAATCCACATACCCAGATAGCAAATAAAGTTCCAATCAAGGCTATCGGTAATGTCAACCCAGTAATCACTGTTGAGCGCCATGATTTTAAAAACATAAATACAATTATAATAGTTAAAACTGCACCTTCAAGCAAAGTACCAGAAACATCTTCTAAAGATTGCTTGATTGATTTTGCCTGATCGTAGCTAACTCTCATCGTCACACCAGCAGGTTTAACCTGATTGAGCTGTTCAATCATTTTATACACGCCTTCAGAGACATCAACTACATTAGCTTTATCCGCCGGGCGTAAATCTAAACCAACCGCACGCTTACCATCGATAAGTGTTAGACTGTTATATTCATCCTGCCCATCTTGCACCGTAGCGACATCGCTTAGTTTAATCGGAACATCATTACGATAAGCCATCACGATATTAGAAAAATCATTTGGATTTAATAATTTACCATGAATGCGAATATTATATTTCTGGGTTTTAGTTTGAACATCACCAGCCGGATAATTATCATTGGCAGCGGTAATTGCTTTGGTTACATCATTAATTGACAACCCTAAAGATTGGAGTTTATATGGTTCAACATTAATCCGTACCTGACGATCAATCCCCCCCACTACTTTAACATCACCAACCCCGGATACAGTTTGTAACTTTTTCTTGGCAACCTGATTTACCCATTCGGTAATATCACGAAGCGACATATTATCCGCACCGATAACCAATGACATCATCGGTTGCTGTTTCATATCAACCCTTGATACCAGAGGATTATCTATTTCTTTACGAAAACCAGCCGCAACACCTGATACTTTATCACGCACATCTTGTACCGCTACATCTGGGTTAACGTTTAGATTAAACTCGGCAACTACTGTTGATGAACCATCAAATGAATAAGAGCGTATAGTTTTGATACCATTAAGTGTATTTAGTGCTTCTTCAATCGGCTTGGAAATATCAGTTTCAATAATCTCAGGCGCAGCACCTTTATAAGTAGTGGTAACCACCGCAACCGGAAACTTAACATCGGGAAATTCTTCAACCGAAATATCTTTAATTGCAACCAGTCCTAGCAAAACCAGCGCCAGCATAATTACTGTTGCAAAATAAGGATTACGGATTGAAATTCGGGTAAGCCACATGCCAGAGATCTTTCATTATGAGAATAAAACGTTATTTTAACAGGATTAATCAATGCTTATCTTACTGTTGAAAGCAGATTTACAGTAAAAAGACGAGCTCATAGCCCGCCTTTGATTATTTAGTGATACAATTATTTACTGACCATAGGTATCAGCAGCATAATCGCGTGGTCCAACTTGCTCCAAATTAACTACTTTTTGTACGTTGTCAATTGAGTAAATGCCATTAATTGCTTTTCTAAGAGAATTCAAATTACCAACGTTAGTTCCCATGATATACACCACATCATCAACAGTAACAACTTTTATTAAATCAGAATTAAGGTCATTTTGTTTATCCAAACGATTGACTGCGTCACTGGTAATTGATGAATTAGTATTTAATGACGGTTTAGCATTAACCGTTAGATAATTAAATATCTCTTCTGCGCTCGGTGAGTTTTCACAAATACTAGTAGCCTTAGTCTTTGCAGCTGCTGTTGCGACTTGCCCAACGAGTAAAACATCACCATTTGTAACAACAACTTTAATTTTATTTCCTGGTAGCTGTCTATCTAAATCATCTTTCAAGCGCCCCTCTAGTGCAGTATCATCACTACGTTGGTTATCTTGATCGGTAAGAAAAGGTGACGTAAGGTTACTTGCTACCCGTGTAGTTGCGTTAGTGGAACAAGCAGATAAAGCTATACTAGCCGAAAACAAAACAAATAGCATCCGTGCAATTTTCATATATTAATCCCTAAAATTTTTATCATTCTATCACAATTTATCTAATTTTGTCCAGCTATCATTACTAATATATCAACCCGAAATAGAAATGTCACTTAGCTGAAATAGAAATGTCACCACCATAGTAATATCTAAGGTGTAAAAT
>JAIEPY010000085.1 GCA_019748155.1 Burkholderiales bacterium
TTAAAACCGCCGTATGCGACAACGCACGTACGGTGGTGTGGGAAGTCCCGCCCGTGAGGGCGGTCTTACCCGATTTTGAATTAATTTAAAGAGCTGCTAATTGTTCTTGCAATATTAGCCATTGTTCTTTTGCTGTGCTAAGTTCAGCACGGGCTTTGTCGAGCTTGTTATTCCACTCTATCAGCTTATTGCTATCGCTTGCTTGATTGGCTTGTTCTAGATTAACATTGATTTTTTGAATTTGCTGATTAAGCTTATCAATGCTGCGTTCGGCTTGCGTGATCTCATGGCGGAGTTTTGTACCCAGCTTAAAAGTATCAACTGCAGCGGAAGATGGCTGTCCATCTTTGGCTTTTGCCTTGGTTTTAGCCAGATTATCCTGCGGATCTTGAGCTAATAAATAATCTTGATAATCATCCAAACTACCTTTGAAATCCTGTAAGCGATTATCTTCAATCAAATAGAAATCCTCAACCACGCTTTGTAACAAGAATTTATCATGCGAGACTAGAATTACTGCACCTTCAAAATCCTGCAGGCTAATTGCGAGCTGTTCGCGCATTGTCATATCCAAGTGATTGGTTGGTTCATCCAGGAATAAAATATTAGGCTTAGTCAAGATAATTGACGCTAATATGAGACGAGCTTTTTCGCCACCGGAGAATTTTTCGACGTTTTGTTTGGATGTCGCTGCGTCAAAGCCAAAGCGCCCAAGGAAATTATATACTTCTTGCTGATTTAAACGTTTATCGGTTGAGCTAATCAATGAAAATGGTGTATCGTTAACATTTAGCATATCAATGGTTTGTTGGGCAAAATAACCAATCTTGATTTTGGGATTCATTTCCAGTGTACCTGAGAGTAAGCTGGTTTGCTCAATAATTGCTTTGATTAGACTAGTTTTACCTTTACCATTTTTACCGAGTAAGCCAATTCGATCATTAGCAAAGATCTGTAGTTTTACATTATCAATTAACGGTTTATCTGGATAACCAATTTGCCCATCCGCGAGCGTTACCAATAAATCAGAAGTATATTCAGGAGTAAAGAACTCAATCGAGTAATTGCGTTGACTGCTGATAGTCGGTGAGTATTGCAGTTTATCAATCATCTTCATCCGGCTTTGGGCTTGTTTGGCTTTGCTGGCTTTGGCTTTAAAGCGATCAACAAAACTTTGTAAATGAGCGATTTTAGCTTGGGTACGCGCAGCATTTTTTTGTTGTTGCATTTCTTGTTCGGCACGGGTGCGTTCAAAGGTTGAATAATTACCACCGTATAAAGTTAGCTGTTTATTGGCAATGTGTACAGTTTGATTGGTAACATTATCCAGAAATTCCCTATCATGCGAAATGATGATTGCTAAACCTTGAAAGCGTTTGAGCCAGGTTTCGAGCCAAATTACCGTTTCAATATCCAAGTGATTGGTCGGCTCATCAAGTAGCAATAAGTCGCTCGGGCAGAAAAGTGCTTTGGCAAGATTGGCACGCATTTGCCAGCCACCGGAAAACTCACGTAGAGGTTTACTTAATTCTTCGAGCTGAAATCCTAAATTCATCAAAAGTTTTTCAGCATTGGGGCGCAGTGAATAGTATTCAGGTAAGTCAGTGTGATCTTCGGCGTAGATATTGTGTGCCATTAGGACATATTCAACTAATTCTTGTTCGACATCTTCGATTTCCTGTTCAATATAACTAATCAGAGTATCGGATGGTAAGTCACAATCACCAGCTTCAGGATGATTTTCACCAAGAATCAGTTTAAAGAGTGAGGTTTTACCAGTACCATTTTGTCCGACTAAGCCGGTAATTTGTCCTTTGTAGAGCTGGAGATTAGCCTCTTCAATCAGAGTTTTAGGACCATAAGCAAGCGTAAGATTTTTTATATTGAGCATTTTTATTAATTCATCATGTTGTAAAGAGGTTCGATTTTAACTTATTCTCCAGCAGAGGGTTGATAATTTTGCCTGAGTAGATGATAAACAAATGGAGTTTTATTAGCTATTTGCTTAATATAATATCCTGACTAATAAGCCACCAGCCTCACGGGTTGCACCAGTTCCAAGCGAGAGAACCTTACCACTCATTGGCGCCAGATAAGTATGAATCACATCACCAAATGCATTGCGCTGTAATGCGATCTCTTGATTTTGTATCACATCATCACCCAAGCTTACTTTTACTTCGGCATAGCCACCAGTGATTGCTTTAACCGAGTACATTTGATTGCCAATAAAACTGCCATAGCTTGCTGCTGTGCGTCCTTGCTGACAATTCCATATTTGTAAATGATTTAAGATGTTTTTGATACCTTCAAGTGTTCGATTGATATATTTGCTTTGATAACTACGCGCGGCTCCGATTTCGATGGTGATAGCCGGAATTCCATGCTCAACAAAAGTGGTTTCAACTGTTCCTTTTTCACCTTCATCATTTTTAATCTGATCGGCAGGAATTAGTTCTGCCATAGTTTTGATTGCAGCTACCCGATAATCTGCAAAGACAAACAGCGGGTATTCAGTATCTGTCGATTGGCTATGCAGGTCAATCGCGTAGTCACAGTTATTCTGCCATAAATGATTCCAGAGTAAATAAGCATGAATTTGGGCGCTATTCCCATTTTTATCGCCGGGGAAAATTCCATTCATATTGCTAAATTCACCACTGTCGGTAGAGGAGTACCAAGTACGGCTTATATGAAATAAGGAATTAGGGGCAGCTTGAATAATACCAATAATACTGCCGCTAAGTTGTGTCGCATCTAGTGTTGCAAATAATTGCTGAATTACCCGTGAACCATTTAGTTCATCACCGTGTATTCCAGTATTCAGAAGCAAACGCTTACCGGGCTGACTTCCTTTGGCAACCATTATTGGCACATACCAGTGTTGCCCGATATTCATATTGCTACCTTGGAACATAAAGCGATAAATTCTGCCCGACTCTAAATCATCAAGGTTTAAATGAGTGATTACCGGAACACCACCTATAATATCTCCGCTATAGGTAGTGGCATGTTGCGGTGTATTTGACATAGTTCTCTTTGGCTTATATTAAAATTGATTGTGGGTAATTATATTCCGACGGTGGCAGGATATAATGTCAGGCTATGAATTACTTGAACCTGTACGAATTAGCAAAATTTGATTAAGTTTAACATTATTATCAACCATTTGGTTGTCAGCTTTAATTTTTTCAGCTGGAATGGCAAAGCGTTTGGCAATTGAGTACAAAGTATCACCTGGAACTACCACATAATTGGTAAATCCATTCTTACTATCGCTGTTGTTATTTGTATTCTTAGCTGCTGTGGTAGTGCTAGCAGTGAGTAAATCATCTACCATAGTTTGATTGTCGCTAAGTTTTATCGCCGCCTCATCGCCAATTGGGTCTGATGAAGTTGCAGTCTGTGCTGCACTGGTATCATTGTTTTGATTGTTGCTTGCAGATACAGTCCCCGCAGCGGCAAGCGCTACAATTCCATCACTGCTATTGCTTGCACTATCGCTATTGGAGTTAGCGCTGGCTGCATTATTATTAGCCGCGATAATAGTATTTTCATCAATTGGTGATGGCATAGGTACGGGCACCGGATTTAGATTAGGTCCAAGGGCAGCCAAATAAGTCGGTTGATTGCTCACTGGTAGCAATAGCCGTTGTGCTGGGCTTACACTATAATTAGTTGAATTATATTGCGGATTAAGTTTTTTATTCAATGCTGGCGATAAATTTGACATCGTCATAAAATCAGTAATTTTTAGTGGTGCTTGCGGATTAATCATTGCAAAATATGGCTGATTCGGCAGATTAGTTAATTTAATCCCAAATTTACGTGGGTTTTGGATGATGTTTGCCAAGGCAATTACTTTAGGTACATATTGATGGGTAACATCGCGCACATCTAAATCATAAAAATTCCGACTGCTGGAATTATTTACCGCAGTATTGATATTTCCTTCGCCCCAGTTATATGCGGCAATCGCTAATTCCCAACTATCAAACATATCATGGAGATATTGTAAGTAAGCAATAGCAGCGCGAGTTGATTTGACAATATCTTCACGTTCATCAAGATCCGAATTTTGAATCATACCAAAGCGCTTACCGGAGCTTGAAACAAATTGCCACATTCCGGTCGAGATTGCCGCTGGCGATACCGCGTTGGGATTATAGGTGCTCTCGACAATGGGAATTAATGCCAGCTCAGTCGGTATTCCGCGCCGTTCCATTTCGGTAACTACGAAATAGAGGTAGGGCGCAGCATTTTGCATGATAATATTAAAATATTTAGGACTGCTATAACGCTTTTCCCAATACTTTACTTCTTTGGTCTCATTATGATCCAGTGCAAAACCATTACTCATCCGTTGCCAAAGATTGTTGTCTGAACGGATTTGGCTTTGGTTTATCTGTTGCATTGTTAAGGCTATATTATCAGCTCGACTAGCAAATAATGCTGAGCATAACAATATGTTGAGTAATAATTTTTTTTGCATTTTGTACTTATTCTATAAAAGCTCCTGCAGCTTTGGTATAATATGGAGCTAATTTAATCTAATATATTGTAACTCAAAATGATTTACAGTTGCAAGGAATTATTTAATCTAAATGACAAATAAAGAAATTTTAGTATTATTTTATACTACTACTGGTGCGACCAAACAATTGGCGCAGCTAATTGCCCGTGGAATTGAGAGCGTTTCTGGCATGAGTGCCAGATTGCGAACAGTTCCAAAAGTATCTAGCGTATGTGAGCAAACTGCACCAGAGATTCCTGATAGCGGTGTGCCGTATGTTAGCCTGCAGGATTTAAATGAATGCGTAGGTTTGGCGTTGGGTTCACCAGTGCGCTTTGGCAATATGGCAGCCAGTATGAAGTATTTTTGGGATAGTACTAGCGGTGAATGGCTTTCAGGAGCATTGATTGGCAAACCTGCCTGTGTTTTTACTTCCAGTGGCTCAATGCACGGTGGACAGGAATCATGTTTGATTTCAATGATGTTGCCATTATTGCATCATGGAATGTGTATTGTTGGCTTACCTTATTCGAACTCTGAATTATTAACTACTCGTAGTGGGGGAACACCATATGGTGTCTCGCATTTGGCGGGGAGTAATGCTGATTTGGAAATTAGTAAAGAAGAAAAAGCGCTGGCTTTAGCGCAGGGCAGGCATCTCGCCCAAATAGCGGCTAAATTAAGTATAGGAAATTTATGAAAGTATTAGTTTGCGCAAAGCGCGTAGTTGATCCCAACGTAAAAGTGCGGGTAAAAAGTGATTTTAGCAATGTAGAAATTGAACACAGTAAAATGTCACTAAATCCATTTGATGAAAATGCGATTGAAGAAGCGGTACGCCTTAAAGAACGTGGGGTTGTAACTGAAATCGTTGCTGTATCTATTGGTAGTGCTAAATGTGAAGAAACTTTGCGTAATGCGCTGGCACGGGGCTGTGATCGGGCGATTTTGGTTGAAAGTAGCGAAAATTATGAACCAATTAATATTGCCAATATCTTGCAAAAAATTGTAGCAACTGAACAACCGCAGCTAATTATGCTGGGTAAACAAGCGATTGATGATGATGCCAATCAAGTAGCACAGATGCTGGCGGGTAAATTGGGAATTGCGCAGGCAACCTTCGTTTCACAACTTGAGGTAAATGCAGATCGTCTGATTGCACGCCGTGAAATTGATGGTGGTACGCAAAAGCTTGAGCTGACATTGCCTGCTGTGGTCAGTGCTGATTTATATCTCAATGAGCCACGTTTTATCAAATTGCCACAATTGATGCAAGCTAAGAAAAAGCCGATTGAAAAAATTGCAGTTGCAGAACTTGGTTTAGAGTTGAATGCACGTACCAGATTAGTTAAGGTAATGGATGGCGAAGTTAAAAAACAATGTAAATTTGTTGACTCTAGCAGCGACTTATTAGATTTAATCAAGAAAGGTGCGATGTAAGATGAAAGTTTTAGTAATTACTTTCGCCAAAGAGCAAAAATTAAATGATAATTTGCTAAATGTATTGAGTGCGGCCAAGCGTATCAATCGGCATTGCGATGTTTTAATTTTGGGTAACGCGGATTATAGCCGGGTTCAGGAACTAAAAATTGTTGAAAAAATAATGTTGTTTAATAATGTTACGGATGCGACAAACTCAGCAACTTTATTGGCAAGCAATTTAGCCGAAATAGTTAAAAATTATACTCATACATTAATTGCTGCAGATAGCTATGGTAAAGATCTATTGCCACGTATTGCCGGGATTTTAGATTTAAGCCAGATTAGTGAAGTGGTTGAGATTGTTTCACCAAATACCTTTAAAAAGCCAATGTATGCGGGTAATATTTTAGCGGAAGTTGAGTCATTTGAAGAAATTAAACTGTTAACAATCCGTACAACTAGTTTTGCAGCTTACAGTGAAGCTGGTAGTGCTGCTAGTGTTGAAGTAAATGAGTTTAGTCCACTAGCCAATGATAAACTAAGTTATTTAGGTGAAGAATTAGTTCATAATGATACAATAGATCTTGCTCATGCGGAATTGATTGTAACAGGTGGACGCTCATTAGGTTCTAAAGAAGATTTTGATAAATTAATTCATGGTTTAGCAATCAAGCTAGGCGGTGCAGTTGGTGCATCACGTGCTGCAGTTGAAGCTGGTTATGCGAGTAATGATTGTCAGGTTGGGCAAACCGGAAAAGTAGTTGCGCCTAAACTTTATGTGGCAATTGGCATCTCTGGTGCAGTACAGCATATTGCGGGGATGAAGGATTCTAAAACAGTGGTAGCGGTTAACTTAGACCCGAATGCACAAATTTTTGAATATGCCGATTATGGGTTAATCGGGGATTTATTTGATGTGGTTCCAGAGTTAATTAGTAAGTTATAAAAGGGGATAATATGTTACAAGAAAATACACAAAAATCAATTGAGATCAGTGCTAGCGATTTGCCATTGCAGTGTCCAATGCCAGATATGTCTAAGTGGAATGCACATCCACGTGTGTTCCTTAAAATCGAAAAAGAGCCAAATCAGGAAATTACTTGTCCGTATTGCTCAACGCATTATAAACTGGTGAAATAATCCACCTTGAATACGGTTGAACCTTATAAAATATTAGTAGTTGCGCCTTCGTGGGTTGGCGATATGGTAATGAGTCAAACGCTGCTCAAAATACTAAAACAGCAGCGTGGTGATGCTTGCCAAATTGATATTTTGGTTAATGATTGGGCAAAAGATGTTGCCAAACGAATGCCTGAGATTAATCAGGTATTCATTAATCCATTTAAGCATGGTGAATTAGGTTTAGTTAAGCGTTTTGCTCTTGGACGACAACTAGCTAAAGAGCGTTACGATCAATGCTTTGTTTTACCTAATTCATTAAAGTCCGCCTTAATTCCTTTTTTTGCCAGAATTAAACGCCGTACGGGATTTATTGGTGAAATGCGTTACGGTTTGCTTAACGATTCCTATCGTCTGGACAAGCAAGCGTTACCACTTATGATTGAGCGCTTTTGCGCGCTGGCAAATGATGGTAATAAACTTGAAAATATTCCCTATCCAAAGTTTGCGATTGATCAGTCTAATCAAAGCAAAGTATTGCAAAACCTTAATCTGTCTTTAGATAAACCAATTGTTTGCTTAGCTCCTGCGGCAGAGTATGGTCCAGCTAAACGTTGGTCAAGCGCTCATTTTGCTAAATTATCCAGTCAATTACAACAACAAGGCTATCAAATTTGGCTAATGGGTTCAGCTAAGGATGCTGAGCTTGCTGAGGAAATTATTACTCAAGCTGTAACTAAGTGCGACATTCATAACCTTTGTGGTAAAACCAATCTGGTAGAAGTGATTGACTTACTGGCTTGTGCTAAGACGGTAGTTAGCAATGATTCAGGCTTAATGCACGTAGCTTGTGCGGTAAATGTGCCGGTAATTGCGATTTATGGCTCATCCTCACCTGGTTTCACACCGCCATTATCAGATAAAGCAATTATTCAAAAAATCGCGATTGAATGTGCGCCATGCTTTGCACGGACGTGTAAGTTTGGGCATTATAATTGTTTGCAACAGGTATTGCCTGAGACTATCTTAAATTGCATTGGACAAATAAAAGCAGGTATATGATATGATAACTACTGTAGATAACATAAGGAGATTTTTGTGCTACGACGTATTATTAAGGCAATAATCCCGAGTAAGGGCGACGTTTTTTTTACCCTGTTTGTTGAAGCCGCTGCCAATGTGCACGAGTCAGCTAATATTTTTACCGCGATTATCAATACTACTGATAAAGCTCATGAAGCTCAGTTGTCTTCAGATTTACGCTTTCAGCGACAAAAAGCAGTTGAGATTAATAAGCGGGTATTAGTTCAGCTAAGTAATCAGTTTATTACGCCGATAGATCGTGGTGATATCCAGGAGTTATCGGTTTTACTCTTAAAATTAACCAAGCGAATTGTTAAGATTAATCAAAAGCTTAAAATTTATAGTATTGATACCAAAGCCGATGATTGTTTAATTCGTAGTGCTACTACCTTACAAAATATTACCAAAGTATTGGTAGATATCATGATCGCCTTAAAAAATGGCAATTATGAACGCATCTCTTCCGATGATCAAAAAACTGATGAGTTTGATGATAGTGCGGTTGAGGATCTGCGCCATGCTATGAAAGAAATGTACTCGGGTAATTACGATACAATCACCATCTTAAAACTTAAAGAAATCTATAAAAGTATTGAAAACGCAATTGATACCAGCGTTAATATTGCAGATCTGGTAATGCAGATTACAGTTAAGGATATGTAGCAGCAATGTTTTATATCTAAGGAATTGGGTTGATGTCAGCTAGTTTTAGTTGGCATTTCTTTGCAGCGTGCGCAAAATAAACAAAACTAGTTAAAATTTATCAAGTTATAAATCTTCGTACCTTACACATATTTAAAACGTCTGAATTAATTTGAATATTTTAGACCTTTTATTAATATTTGGTAAGTT
>JAIEPY010000134.1 GCA_019748155.1 Burkholderiales bacterium
TTCACGCACGGATTGTTTGTTTAAGTTTGCCATTAGGTACAATTGAATATTGGTTTACGATGGCATTATTTTACCATGCGTTTTTTTGACCTCCACAATGGCACCTTGCTGCGACAATCTAATGACAACTTCAATCAAAATTGAAAATCACAGTTCTATCTTAACCAGCCTTATTTAAATAACAACTACACGTACAAATCAGACAAACTTCGACAGCTGCATAAAGTAACACTAAAAAACCTGTCAAGCTATTTTTTAACTTTTTTTAATATATTTTACTGGGCGAGTAGTTACAAATAATTAAGATAAACTTACTTAATTTATCAGTTAAATTTTTTACACAGAAAATTTGCAATATCGTTCTTCAATAATTTACTGGGAATAAATTTGGGAACCATAATCGCATCCAAATCCACCGCCTCACCTGTCTTAGGGTTACGATAAGTTCGTGCTCTACGCTCAACTAACGTAAATTTGCCAAATCTAGTTAAATTAACGTTTCTGCCAGAGGACAAAGAAAGCATAATTTCGCCCATAATACAGTCAACTATACGGCTAACGTCATGCCTAGTTAGATAAGTTTTCTCTGCAATCGTTTTGACTAGCTCCACTTTATTCATAATTCCAGACCTTTACAATTTTATTACGATTGTGGGGTTACATTTACATTATACGAGCACTTCATTGACTGCCCGGCGGAAGAAATTAATACGTTTTGGATAGCGGTTAATACACCGACAGAACTTAGTTGACAATTATTCCAAGAAGAATCAATTGTTACCTCCTTCTTCGTTGAAGTATCTCTTAAACACGGATCATTTAGCAAGTTAATACTTTGACAATCACCATTATTACAAAGTTGCCCTTGACCATTAGATGTAAAAGCAGTTCTAACAACAGATTCACTTGAGCCGCAAATTGCGGGTGATGGATTACTTAATGCTAGAATATAATTTCCAGCAGGTAAATATTTTCCAGCAGGACTAACAGGAGAGACACCCCCACCTCCACCACCGCCTCCACAGGCAGCAAGCAAAGTTGTAATAATTGTGATGGTCGTAAGAGACAAAAATACTTGTTTCATATAAATTCCTTTTTAAATTATAATAGATTATAATTAGTGTGATTTTGACGCTCTAATTATGTTTTAACTTTGTCGAATTTCCTGTTATTTCTTTCATATACTCCTTTAACATTATACGAGATGGCATATTATGGTAATCATAAGAATATTGCGATACTTGAAAAAAGAATGTCAATAGTTTAATCAAGGATTTTTTATAACGCTTAAAATGTGTAAATAATTTCATTAATAACAACCTTAAGGAAATGTAGAGTTTTTTTGGGATTAATCAAGCATGTGCTTTATAAACACTTTATTGGCTTCCGCATAATTATTCCAATACGTCTTTACTTTTTGTAAAAAGTTCAAAAAAATATTCTAGCTTTGGATCTTTTCATCTGATACATCCTGATTAAGAACTAAACACAATTGTGTGGCGATTATTAATGCATCACCATTACTAGTGTGTATAGTATCTTAACTGCATCAAATAATAAACCATTGTTTAGCATGATGTGTATCAGCACTAATGATGATTTCAATGAATTTATTAAATTAAAACAGGTGTCAATCATTTAAATTTACTGGATGAATAACAGGTGCAAATGGTAGTTTGAGAGGCAATTCTCAAACTACCATTTGCAGATTATTTGCTACTACAAAAATCACTAATGTTTTGTATGCTACCATTAGTTTGGCGAATGTAAGCGATATTATCAATTAGGGTATACTTTGAATTTGTTCCCAGGTTATAATAAAGTAACATTAGTTTTTTGCTGTCAACCTTACAGATACTTATTCCAATCCAATAACGATTATTTTTATAAGTTAATGGAATATACTGATCAGTGTATCTAGGATTTTTATAATTTTTTAGCGTGTAATCATGATTAGGTGCTTCTAAATAAAGTTTTCCTTGCTCATCGGTATCTAGTTTGTAATTGCTGTTGTCACCATATGAGAACGCATTAAGATTAAACTCAGACTCACTCACTTTATCAATGGTAAAGAAGGCTTGATTTGCCACCCCAACCATAGAAAGCTCAGGTTGCCTATTCTCATGAATCCTTATGTCCACATAATCACGATCAGCTAAAGTTTTTCTACCACTATACATCGTGGATAACCTTAAGTCACTGATAAATAGATTTAATTTCCCAGCACTGCCGTTAATCTCTAATGATGTTGTTGTATTAAAAGGGGCTGGAAGCATATACTCTCCAGAGTAGGGATCATATCTAAGGTTAGATGTTACACCAGCTGGAAGTGCTTTAATTAATGCAATAGTATCCAAACTTGAGGTATAATTATTAATATTTAGTTTGAATTTATCATAACGATACTCAAAGTCTAAAAATTTATCCGGCATTTTACAGGAGTAAACATGTTTACTACTTAGCAAATAAAATTTCCCATCATCAGAACCAACTGCATCAGACAATGGGTAATACAAGGGTATCCCAGCCTGATCTAATCTAGTGATTGTTGATTGTTTAAAGTCAGTTCCAAATACCTGTCCACGATCAGTGACAACAAAATAATGACTACCAATGCTAAACAAATATGGATTATAACTACCAGATTCATAGTTATATGTAATCCAATTATGTGCATTAAATCCATCTTTTTCCAAATTGAACCCATCGAGACCATTTTCTTTAACCGGTACCCATGCAATATTATTTTCACTATTTACGGCTAAATTATTCAATGTATAATTTCTTGCATCCTTACCAATTTTCTTTATACTACCTTTTAGATCGTGAGATACAACATTCCATACATATGAAATATTATCATTATAAGAAGTACTATATAGATGCTCGAAATCCAATGATACTCCATAAAGGTGATCACTACTATCCACATATAATTTACCGACATTATTACCCGCACTATATGTACCCTCTTGGTAATCATCAATATTAATCGCATAGTTTTCAGCAGCGCTGCCTTTGGATGCGGCTAGAGCTAATAATTTTTTCTCATCGTAGCTATCAATATACTTCATCGCAGGAATCGCGCCATGAGCTGAAATAATCAATTTCCCTTGATAAGAGTTTGCAACACCCGATCCAAATTGATTGAAATCAAAATTATATTTTTGTTTGCCATTTTCAACATAATGTAACCCTTTATCACCGATAATCCATAAGCCGTCTGAGTTAATTTTACTTTGAGATATTTGCTTAACATTCTCTCCACTTCTTAATTTTAAATCCATTGTCGTACAACCATAAATGCTATCTTCAGTATTATTCCAATGACCATTCCTAATTGGATAATGCAAAGGATCAATAGCCGCCAATCTAGAAAATTCTGTAAAAAGCCCCAATCCAAAATTTATTCCATACATAACGGCTAAAGTTATCGGGTTCGTCGAAATTGGAACCAGCATAAATAGATCAGCTACAGCACTTGAGTCATAGCGCTTTACAACATTTTTATATGACATATAATTATAATTACAAGCCGTACCATTTTTATCAACAATAAGGCTCCAAGGATCCATAGCGTGTGCTGCAGCCTGGCTAGGTAAGACATCAGAACCAGTTATTTTTTTTATTTGAGCATTAAATTCATCACACTTTAAATCAGATAATTGATATGCATTAATCGAATAAGTTAAATCAGGCGGGATAAAATTAGGATTAAAGATTCGCTCAAATAGTGGAAATCTAAAATTACTATCAGTTCGGTAATAATACATATTTACAAAATTACCATTGATCGTACTTACATATTTACCATTTTTGGTTTTCAACCAATTTCCATAAGCATCCGCAAAGTAGGTTGGGTCACATACCCCTTTGTTACAATTTGGGATTCTTAAAGAAATATCAGAAGCCAACTGTTCAGGATCTTGTATCGTAGTATCACTTTCAAAATAATCTATTTCATCATTATTAATATCAATTTGTTTAGCAATACTACCACTACTTTCTAAAAATAACTTTTGATAAACAAGTCCAACTACTGAACTTCTGAAATCGGAGAGGTTATCTACTGTTACCATATTCATCATTTCTTTTTGTTCAGCATTAAGACTCGTCGCTGAGCAGCTTTTTGTATTGATAAACATATCATAAAGGTTCTTTTCAGCGTAGGTTTCTCTTGGATTTTCTCTTAATTTCATTTCATGTTTAATTACTGAACTAAATAAATCTTTATCACACGCACCCGCCTCATCATCGACACAAATCACATCGTGTCCCGCAGCCCGACAAACTGTACGACTTTGTGGAAGGTTAATCAGATCTTGCATAGTCGTACTCAATACCGGAAGCTTAGCATCTTCAGTGATTAATCCTACGTATAAATCCTCAATTTGCTGTGCATAAATTTGCATAGATAATAAAGTACCACCGGTTCCAACTATTGGCATCAGGAAGTTTAACCCCTGTATTGTTCGACCACCAAATTTTGCCAAAATAGCGACAGCACGGTTATTATGACTAGCGGCCAACATTTTTTCAGCAAGTTGTCCAACTTTTTCACCAACTATACCTACACCATATGCCGATAAACCTAATGCACCAAAAAATAATGCATTATTTATTATATCTTTTAAGTAATTATTTCCGCTGACAAATGAATATCCTACATTTACACCAATATCACAGTATGTATTTATCCCTTTACAAAAATCATAATTTTCACCACTATCTAAATCTCCGCCTGCTACCACTCGTAAATCAGATTGCATGGTTCTGTAGTCCGATGTTCCTTCAAAAACTGGTTTCTCGGCAAGCGGAACAAAGATACTTAAATGATTAAGATTATCACGCCTGACTACATTATTATTAGTTGAAGTATTTTGCTTAATTAAGCTTGCACCATATTCAAACCCACCATAGTACATCTGGTAAACGTTTCCCTTACCCATGTATCGTTGATAAATTAATTGGATGCTAAACTTAGTGTCACTCACTAAAACAAAGGCTAAATCAAGTAATCCAGCTTCGCCATTAGGCATTTCTGTAATTGGTACATCATTTTTAATCTTATCGCGGGTTATCGTATATAAAGAACGATCTTTAGTAGATAAAACCTTTGTTCCGGATTGCTCCGCCGCATTAACAAATACCTGTTGCAGTTCACCGGTTAAAGTATAAAAACTCGCCTGAGGTATATCATGTTTAGTCAGTTGTGGTTCAGGTAAGACTAATAAGGAACGATAGGCTTCACCATCATTGCTACATGCGTTAGAATTACAGTTGGCGGATTTAAAATCAACACCAAGCATCTGTACATACTTCCCATCAGCTTTATCACACGCCCCATCAAAGCCACATAGCCACAAATTTTTGTCATTATCCAGTAGATAAACATAATCCCCAAGTTTTATACTTTTCTTAGTACTAATACTATATGTATGATCAATGTTTTTCACACCAGCTGAAGTAATGATGATTCTTTTATCATTACTTAAGTAACTGCATGAGTTATTAACAGAATCGGCAACCCCACCATAGCAATTCTCACTGGTAAATTTATACAGATCATTACTTAACCACGCATTGACCAGACCTTGATTAGCTTGATTATTCCCTTTATCTACAATTTGCGCAGTAGCGTTATTGGCTTGCATAATCTTATTTGCAATAATATACGGATCATCTGCATTCCCCTTCACACTACCGCTATTACACGAGATCAACAATAAACTTAAAATATATAACGTACAATATCTAATATACATAACAACTCTCTTAAATCAATAAACTTAAAATATATAACACAAAATATCTAAAATAATTAAGATGCTTCAACTAAAATATAAAGTAGAGTAATCGTGACTTCACGCAGATTACTCTAAGATTCACTCTAAATTATTGGGTAGCTCCCACTGACTCAATAAATTTACTCATATCCATATTACCAATTGGGCAGAGTTTATTATTAACATCACTCACCAAATAATGTTTACCAACATTAACATCGCTGTCTCCAGCATATAAAACCATTGTTTGTGATTCAGAGCTGGTCTTAATCATACCATAGCAAGTCTGAGCAAAGACCTGTGCAACATTAAGAATATAGTTTTTACCGTCATCAGTAAAAGGAACTTGTTGAAATAAAGTATCGGATTTAAGTCCAATTGAGCTTTCAGATGATTTGTCACCATATAAGAAAATTGAATTACAAACATATTTGCTGCAACCACCAAAGACCCAAGAGCCTAGTTCTGCATACTTGTCTTTCCAGATAAAGTAACCTGCCGTACCGCCAAGCGCAGAGATAGTAGCCGCAACAATAGGATATCTCTTCCTTAATCGCCCCGAGGCATCAACAATATCAAAGTCGCTTTTAATCATATCAATGAGCTCATCTTTAAATTCAATATTAAAATCATCTTTATCAAAGCGAGTAATCTCTCCATCAAGTTGATAGGTAATTTTTCTTCCACCACTATCAGAGCCAACTGCCACCACTTTTCTTCCTGTAGCTTCTTTAACTATTGATTTTAAAGCAGCGTTTTCCCTCCAATCAATAGCATAATCTCTTGGTAAACTAATCTCTAATCCATTTGAAAATTTCTCAGACGCGAAATTATCGCTCAACTCAGAAACCGCAGTGTTTTGCTCGCCAGTATCATATTTCTTATCTAATAAGTTTTTTGCTATTCCGTTCTCACCACTATCGCCCAGTCGGGTGCTATCTTTAATATTTGTAATTACCTTAGGATTATCTAGAGTGGTTGTTTCTGTTAATTCAAAACCTAACAAAGCCTCCAGATCCGATACAGTTATTACTTTGCGTTGCCTAGCCCGCAGTTCCTTTATAGCATTCTTTAATTTTGTCCCATCTAACCCTGTTTGCGCTACATCGTTAATAAGAAATTTATATTTCCCCTCACCCAGATAAAAAATCCATAATACAGGTCCTCCATGGCTATCATGGTGAAGCGTTATACTATTAGCTCCGTCCAAATCTAATTCATAAGTTAAATTTCCATCAGGAATTAGTTCATGTTGCTGGGCTAGGCTCTTAGTAGGCTCTTTGAGTTTTATGACATTCTCAATTAATGGAATTCTTTCTTCAAGATTATTTTTAACAGTTATAATTTTTTCGGCTTCAGAAGGTATAATATGTTCTGTCACAACCTTTGTAGCGACTGCATCAAATTTAGCTTCTCTGATTTTTAATTCTTTAGCACTTGAATAGCGTTTCCATACACTATGGATACCGCCAACAATACCAGCTATTATGGTCAAAGCTAATACTGGTGATAGATTACGTAGAGTATCCATAAATCCAGGCTTATGATCGGTAAATTCTCCCACTTTAGCTTTAGGATAAAGTTTCTTAATTTGATTTGCTTCGTCTTTAGTTGTTCCATTGCCATCATATATATACGAATTTTCTAAAATTCCATTCACACCCAGTAATACTGGAGTATATACTTGATTATTTAATAGCGTAGACTCACTAGCTGCGGCAACCCCTGCACGGGCTAGATAGCTTATTTTAGCAACTCCATTGACTGGCTGACCGTCTAAATCAGTGGCTAAATCACTCTCAGCATAAGTTACATCGATAATTGTTTCACCATCAATGTCACTTGCTCTAAAGCTAACGGCTAGATTGTCTCTATTGATATTGGGATCAATATCACTTTCTTGTAACATCGAGATCATTGGTTGATTTTTGCTGATATCTATTCCATATTCTTGCCATTTGGTTTTAGTGTCGTTTAAGGCTAACCAATGGATTGTGTTATGATTCTTATCATAATACATGGCTAATGAGTTATCCGGTTTTGGATAATTGGCGGCAATTGCGCTAAATTTATCTTTGTTGCTTTTCATGAACTCTAAAAATTTAGGATTATCATTTAGTGCACCCTTAGGAATAATGGCGCTATTAAGGACCTGAAGTCCTTTAGTACTATCTAAATAAAATACCCCGGATTTAACACCACTTTCATCAAACACCGCAATATCATTTAATTCAAAGATGTCTTGTCGGTAGTCGGGATTAATCAGTCCAAGATTATCTTTTAGGTTTAATACCGTGTTTATAGAAAGAGGTGCTTTACCAGCACCACTACCTCCAGCTTGATTATCACAGGCACTTAATGCCAAGCTGGCGATTAAAGTTAGACACAAAGTTTTTTTTACATTCATTTTTATTTATTTCATAAAAAATTATTCAAGCGTATGAATCTGACCCAAATAGCTCAGATCCATACCTTTACACTCTAAATTATTGGGCGGCTCCCACTGACTCAATAAATTCATTCATATCCATATTACCAATTGGGCAGAGTTTATTATTAACATCACTCACCAAATAATGTTTACCAACATTAACATCGCTGTCTCCAGCATATAAAACCAATGTTTGCGATTCAGAGCTTTGTTTAATCATTTCATCACAGTTTTGACTAAATACTTGCACTACATTCATAATATAATTCTTACCACCATCATTAAATGGAATTTGTTGATAAACAGCATCAGCCTTCATCCCAATTGCACTTTCGCTAGAATTTGCGCCATACAAGAAGGTTGAATTACAAAGATATTTATCACAGCCACCAAAAACCCAGGAACCTAATTCACCAAATTTATCTTTCCAGATAAAGTAGCTAGCAGTACCTAACACTGCGGAGACCCCAGCCGCAATAGAGGCTCGACCTTTTTTAAACCAACGATTTTCGAAATCCTTATTAATAACTTTCTTTAATTCATTCAATACTATAGTTCTAATAGCTTCTGTTTTTCCATCAAGTTTATCTGATTTATTAAAACCAAGAATAAGCTTTCTTCCAGAATCAAGACCAGTTCTACTAGTAAGATCTATTCTGCGAATTTCCATCTTTAGACCAATTGAAGCAAAATCATCACGAAGACGGGAGAAATCCAAATCGGAGTTGTTAAATTTCGCTCTAAACCCTTCAAAATTTAAAAGATCTTCATCAAATTCAACGTTTATTTTATTCAGATTCTCGATTGCAGTGGCTTTATCTCCACCTTCATACTTCCTATTAGAAATTTCAGCATCGATACTAGCACTTAGATCTAAGTTTCCACCCTCGATACGAGCGTTGTTTAAATGTTCTGATAAATCCTTTTCCTTTATAATTTTGCTATCATCACGGCTTAAAAGACTGTCTCTAAAGTTATCTAGATTTTTGCTTGTTACGTTACGGTCAATATTTTTTTCTTTTTCGACTATTTCTTCATAACCTATCCCCTTACGCCAACCAGTTAGACCAGTCACAATAGCGCTTACTGTTACTAGC
>JAIEPY010000093.1 GCA_019748155.1 Burkholderiales bacterium
CATAGGCTCGTTATTCCCATCGACAGGGCTAACAGCGGACTTGCACCGCCTAGATGCGCGCCATGTCTGGCGCACCACAAAAGTCCCTCACAAATCTCGTGAGGGACTTTTCCAGAGCTCTCTGACAAAACTAAACAATCAGTGTTTTGGCTGCGGATAATGCTTCACCAAGTTTGCTAATATCGCTGCCACCAGCTTGTGCTAAATCTGGACGACCGCCACCTTTACCACCGACAATCGCCGATAGCTTACCAACTAAATCGCCAGCTTTATACTGGCTGGTTAAATCTTTAGTAACCCCAACCACCAGATTAACCCGTTCACCATTGGCTGCACCGATAACCACGATTCCGCTACCCAGTTTATCTTTGATTTTCTCGGTTAATTCAACCATCGCTTTGCTTTCGCTATTATCCATGCGTAAAATTAACAATTTAGCGCCGTTTGCCAAAGTCGTTGCCTGATCAAGTAACTCTTCAGCTTGATACGCGGCTAATTTAGCTTTAAGATCAGAAATTTCTTTAGCTTGAGCTTTATTATCTGCCAAAATTGCATTGATTTTCTCAATCAGAATATCATTGCTCTGTGCTTTGAGCTGATCACGAGCGACATCTAAGATAGCCATATTTTTTTGCATGCGTTGCAGTGCAGCTTCGCCAGTAATCGCTTCAATCCGGCGTACTCCATTGGCAATACCACCTTCGCTGACAATCGAGAAAAAGCCAATATCACCGGTTTGAATTACGTGCGTTCCGCCACAAAGTTCAGTAGAAAACTCGCCCATTTTAACTACGCGAACTTCATCGGTGTATTTCTCACCAAATAGTGCCATCGCACCAGCTTTAATTGCATCATCGTAGCTCATTTCATCAATCGCTACTTCGTAGTTTTGCATAATCACATGATTGACAATTCGTTCAATTTCTTCGATTTGCGCTGCACTCAAAGCTTTATCATTAGCAAAGTCAAAACGGGTTGATTCGGCAGTAACTAGCGAACCTTTTTGGGTTGCATGACTACCGATTACTTCGTGTAGCGCTTTATGCAATAGATGAGTTACCGAATGATTACGTGCGGTTGCCATCCGTTGATGCAAATCAATCGTTGCTACCACACTATCACCAACTTTGAGGGAACCATGAGTTAATTTACCACTGTGTCCATGCACGGCTGCACGAACTTTTTGCGTATCTTCGACTGCAAATAAACAGCTTACTCCACCATTGATGGATAACGTTCCAACATCACCAATTTGTCCACCGGATTCAGCATAAAATACGCTATTATCCAAAACCACGACCCCCTCATCACCAGCCAGTAACTGTGTAACTGCGTGTCCGTCTTTGTAGAGCGCAGTAACCAGCCCTTCGCATGATACCTCGTCATAACCGGCAAATTTTGTTTCATTACCATTATAATCCAAAGCACCGGTCATCTTAAATTTACCAGCCGCTTTAGCCATCTCACGCTGGTGCGCCATTCCTTTATCAAAGCCTTCGATATCCACTGCCACATCGTGTTCACGACAAACATCTTGGGTTAGATCCAGTGGGAAACCATAGGTATCATATAATTTAAACGCAACCTCACCTGAGAGAATATTAATTTTTTTGGCTAGCTCAGCTTGAATCAAGGTCATACCATTATCAATCGTTTGGAAGAAACGCTCTTCTTCCTGATAAATGGTTTTTTCAATTAATTCCTGATTAAGAATCAATTCAGGATAAGCATCACCCATTTCACTTACTAATGCCGCTGCCAATTGATTAAAGAACGGTTCACGACAACCTAATTTATAGCCATGACGAATTGCACGACGAATAATCCGGCGTACCACATAACCTCGTCCTTCATTGGAAGGTAATGCACCGTCAGCAACCAAGAACGACACTGAACGAATATGATCCGCCAATACTTTTAATGAGGCATTGGTTTTATCTTGGGTATTAGTGATTTGTGCCGCTTTATCAATCAGTTTTACAAATAAATCAATCTCGTAATTGCTATGAACATGCTGCAATACCGCAGAAACACGCTCAATACCCATGCCGGTATCCACGGATGGTTTTGGTAATGGATGTAATTTACCGCTTTCATCACGGTTAAACTGCATAAATACGTTATTCCAGATTTCAATAAAGCGATCGCCATCCTCTTCAGGAGTACCCGGTAAACCACCCCAAATCTCGGCACCATGATCATAGAAAATCTCAGTACATGGGCCACATGGACCAGTATCGCCCATTTGCCAGAAATTATCTGAGCCACCAGAGGCTTTATCACCGATACGAATAATCCGCTCAGCGGCAAGTCCGATTTCTTTATTCCAAATTTCAAAGGCTTCATCATCCGTATGATAAACCGTTACATAGAGTTTATCTTTTGGTAGATTCAACCATTCAGGCGAAGTTAAAAATTCCCACGCATATTTAATCGCATCGGTTTTGAAATAGTCACCAAAACTAAAATTACCTAACATTTCAAAGAAGGTATGATGACGCGCAGTGTAACCAACGTTTTCCAAATCATTGTGTTTACCACCAGCACGCACGCATTTTTGCGAGGTCGTGGCACGAGTATAATCACGTTTTTCCAGCCCTAAGAAAGTATCTTTAAATTGATTCATTCCGGCATTGGTAAATAATAAGGTTGGATCATCGTGAGGAATTAGCGAGCTGGATTTAACTATTTCATGTCCTTTATTTTGAAAGAACTCTAAGAATTTACGGCGAATTTGATTAACTTGCATGAACTATCCTAAACCTAAATATTGTTTTAACCCATTATTTTACCAAGTTTAGGGTTAGTGTGCGTGGCTGAATTACATCTAACGTGTAGCAGATAAGCATAAACAAAATTGATAATTGTGTGCACTCTATAGTTAGGAGGATAAAAATACTTCGAGTATAAAGTTACTTGTTTTAAAGATTACGCACATAGGACTTCATATACTAATATCTATTGGTTTGAAATAAAAACAACACTATTTTGCACCCTCTTAATGGCAAGCATTCTATTTTGGGCTAACTCAAGTCCATTTTTACTTTATGCCTTTAAAAATATGATAATATTCTATTAGACTAGTTGTGATTATAGTAAGAAGCAAGAGAAAATATGAATAAAATTATTGACATATGTAGAGATAAAATAAATTTTCCAATTTTTATCATCTTAATTGCCGTGATAATCGGTACAATCAGTTTTTTTTCTTATCTAATTCCTTTTACCGATAATGCCTTTGTGGTTGCCAATAATCAAACCGTTGCCGCCGAAGTTTCTGGATACATTTCTAAAATCTATATAAAAAATGGGCAAAAAGTTCAAAAGGGACAACCATTATTTCAGGTTTATGATGAACCATATAAACTTGCCCTAGCAAAAAGCACCGCAGCTTATCAACAAGCTCAAAGCAGCTTAGAAGAGCAAAAACAACAAATTGCTAAAGACAGTGCCGCGTTAAAAAGTTCGCAAATAAATCTCGACAAAGCTAAAACTGAGTATGGAATTAAAAATAATCCTCTTGCCAGCAACTCGGTGTCTGAATTAGAGCTGAAGAATGCCAAATATTCGGTACAATCACTAGAGCAACAAGTTAGCTCGGATCTTACTCAGTTAAAAATTGACCAAAGTCGTTTAGTGCAAAAACAACAATCATTAGAACAAGCTAAAGCCAGCATGAATATTGATAAAATCAATCTGGATGAAACCATGGTTCGCGCAGGTAGTGATGGAGTAGTTGATAATATGTTTCTCTCGGTGGGAACTCCAGTTTCACAGCATCAGCCGCTGTTTTCCTTCGTCAATACTTCCGCATGGTTTGTGCAAGCAAATATGAATGAAACTGATTTACGTAAAGTTCGCCCGGGAGATAAAGCACTTATCTGGTTAAGAATGTACGGCTTAGAGCGGGTTTTTCATGGCGTAATCGTCAATAACCTATGGGTAACAGATCGGCAAAGCACTACCAGCCGCTCACAACAACAAACTATTGCTACGAATAATGAATGGCTTAATCTACCACAACGGGTACCGCTGTTGATTGAAATCAGTGATCCTGATCCAAAATTTCCTCTTAATCCCGGTGTAAGTGCATATGTTTATATCCAGGCTAAGTGAGGCATTAAACCGTTATGATCCATATGGAATCATACGGGTAAATACCTTTCAAACATTCTACCTGACTATCTGTATATTTTTGGTAAATTTCATTTTTGGTCCGCCATACATCAACCAATTATTGCCAATCTTTCTAATGGGGATTATCGCAGCCGGAAGTTCGCCAAGTTATATACGACGACAGCAAACTGTAGTAGTATTTACAGTTCTTGCGATTATTTGGTATATCTGTGTTAATTTGGTAGTCAACCATAATTTAGCCACTGTGATCATGAATGGTTTTTTACTAAGTCTCTTGTTTTGGCTGGGAAGAAAAATTCCGCTCTTTGCTGCGATTGCTCTGGTATGTGTTTTATTGGGGATAATCCTGCCACCGTTAAAAGTGAGCGGTAGTTTCTACCTATATTATAATTTGATTGTTATGTGCGGTGTTTATCTATTAATCACCCTCGCATTTATGAATTTATTTCCTAGAATTTATTACAATAGGATTTGGGTAAGAGCATTTTACCTGAGCTTAAATGAATTAGCCAATATTCAGCGTGCGTTAGCGCATGGCGAAACTAATTTTGCCAACTCTAAGCACTTAATCGGAATTTATCGAATAACCTCTGGGTTAACCCAAAAAGAATTCACCTTAGGTGCTCGAAGAGTTAATATTTCTTTGCTTCGCATTTATACTTACATGACCACTTTAAGAACTAAATTATTGCCAATTAACCCTCAAGCACTATTACAAAGTGCAGATCTATGTGATCTTCTCTGCAAAAAAATAACTAATCGTGAAATGTTACAGCCAAATGCTTTGCAAGTTACAGATTTGCCAGATGGAATTAAATATGCTTTGCAACAGCTAATAATTGTTTGGAATAGAACATGTTCAAAAGTCTAGATTTATATACCAAGCGCTATATACAGATTGTGATAATTGTTGTAATTGCTCAATCTATCTATCTATTTTCTCATTTGCCACACAGTGTCTGGATTTTGATAACTATCACTTCGGTTTATTCCGGGTTTCATGCAACTGATGTAATCAAACGAGCTAATCGTCGTATATATGGAACTATCCTTGGAGTAGGGATGGTGGCTATCATCTGGCATTTAGTACACTGGGATTTCCGTCTGTTGATTATCATAACTACGCTTTTAGTTCCTGCTATGGTTTACTTCAGCCAAATTCCGTACCAATATTTCGTAATTCTATCAACTTCTTTTTCTGATATTACAACCGAATGGAGCAACTCGAGTAGTTTTAATTTGATGTACTATGTTAATGATCGTTTAATTTATACTCTCATCGGGTTTGCCTTATGTATTACCGCTGAATACTTCTGGTTTGGACGGCAAAATTTAACTTATCTAAATGCACTACAAACTAAAAATACTATTCTCAAAAATATGGAACAATTATTTAATCTTGCCAAATCTGGTGTTAAAAGCAATAAGATGTTTAAATTAACTAACACCTTACTTAAAGATATTTTAAAACTAAATAATTCAATTGCAGATCTTAAAGCTGAAAAAAATGCGCAGGTTGAACATCTTGAAATTGAAAGTTTAAATCTAGCTATTCAGCAAGTTGCCGATAAAATTATTAGCTTAAACTATCTAACCTCGAGTAAAACTAATCTATCCGCTGTACAAAATTTAACCCTTGAAATCGAGCGAGAATTATCGCAAATTTCTACCAAATTAAGTTGAAAATTATGTTATTTAAAATTAGTCCACTTCTTATACTCAGTTTAGTGACAGGGTGCTCATTAATGGCCCCAGACCGCCCAGATCCCAGCGTAAAATTACCCAACTCATGGAATTACCAAGGTAATCCTGCGGAGAGTAATTTGCCCTATATTGCTTGGTGGCAAAAATTCAACGATCCTGATTTGAATCGAATTATTGAAAGCGCATTAAAAAATAATGATAGTCTGGAAGCATCCAAAGCCAACATAGAACAAGCACGTGCGAGCCTGCTAAGTGTAGAAATGAGTTGGATTCCCAGCCTAAGTGCATTGGCAGGATTCTTTAATTTACAACCATTAATGCCACAACCACAATTGATATATGGTATGTATGCGGGTTATAATTCATTGAACATATTTAATATAATTGCACAGCAGAAAGCTGCTGAATTGGGTGTTGACGCGGCCAAAATGCAGTATGAAGGTAGTAAATTGGATGTAATTGCGCAAACTGCTAGCGCATACTATACTTTGATTGCGCAAAAAGAAGAATTACGCTTAAATCAAGAGAATCTAAAAGACTTATCTCAAGCACTGCATATCAAGCAGAATAACGAAAACGCCGGTCTTGATGCCAATGAAATAGCAACTGATGCTAAACAGTCATATTATCAGGCGCAAAATCAAGTTAAAGCCACGCAAAATAATATTATTAAATGTCAAAATGCATTGAATTATTTGTTAGGTGATATGCCAGGAACGGAATATCCTACAGCTGACTTTGCTAAAATTCAGACAAGTTATACTAACATTTCTAGCTTACCAGCTAAAGTTATTGGCAATCGCCCAGACGTAGCAGTTGCTGCACTAGAGTATAAAATTTATGCCCAAGACGTAACCGCTACTTATACTCAACTTCTACCCTCATTTATGCTTGGTCTTGGTCCAGCGGGCGGAACCAGTGGTGGAATGGCAAATATGCCATCAAGCTTCAGCAGCACTATTCAAATGAACTTCATTAATTGGTCATTAAATCCAGCAGTATTTGGGCAAGCAAGTAGTTACAAAGGTCAAGAAAAATCTGCGTATGTAAATTATATTGATACTGTACATAAAGCCTTACGTGATATCAACAATGATTTGGCCACCAATCAAATTACAAATGAGCGCTATCAACTACTTAAACAGGCTGGCAATAGTGCAGCAAGCAAGTATAGGGATACTTATTCAGCGTATAAAGCTGGTTTAAAATCATTTGATGATACGCTCAATGCCAAGCAAAATCTGAATCAGGTTCAGCAAAGTATTAATCAAATAAGATTAGCACAAATGCAAGCGATTATCTCGCTGTATCAGGATTTAGGTGGTGGCTATCGTTATTTTGACGAAAGTAAGTAACTGAGTTAATAAACATATACAGTGTCATAAACAATATTTCTTGTAACTCTCTCATAGTTTATGACTGTTTATAATTCAATTACGCATATAAACCTTTGCTAAAATAACGATCACGACGATCAGGAAATAGTGTCACAATATTGCCACCTGTTTTTAGGGTGGCAATAAATTTTAAATCTGTTGCCATTGCTGCGCCAGAAGATGAACCAAGTGAGTCAGTCAAGATCGTAATTAACTTCACTAGTGCCCGGTTAAATTAGCGCGCTGCTTTGAAACTATTGCGCTGCAATGTATTTAAGAGACTTTCATGTGTCCGAGGCTTGAATTTTCATTTGAAGGGTAAAATTAGGCTTACATTTAACTTATTTGTAGCATCCTAAAATTTGCGATGATTCAGGATTTAACTATCTTGGAGTAAACCATGAATTTTGGCAAGATATTGTTTACACAGGTTATGAGCTTTGTACCATGGAAAACATTTGGTCGAATTATTGACCTTAATAATGGTAATGATGGACGTAATAAGACTAAACAGAAAATGTATAATATTCTGTTTAGTCTATTGTTTAATTTTCTTGTGTATATTTTATGATGTCACCAGCCTCGCACTCCAGAGCTTTACAAATCGCATTAAGCGTCTCAAAACGGATTGCTTTCGCCTTACCGGTTTTTAAGATTGAAAGGTTTTGTATCGTAATTCCAACCTGTTCTGCCAAATCCTGCAGCTTCATTTTGCGCCGCGCTAACATTACATCGAGTTCAATTATTATTGCCATGATTTACATCCTTAAATCGTAAGTTCTTGCTCTTCGTTGATCTTATGCCCAACCCGCATCACATGAGCGACTATAATCAAAAAAGCACCACAAATTATCGCGGTAAGGTTAGTATTGCCAAAACCAAAGGCAATATACTTCTGTCCTGCCGGGTAATTAATTGAAATAGCTGCTGAATACAAGGCATCACTTAATGGCTGAAAGAGTAGAGCACTGAGTAAGCACCAATATCCCAAAATCCCATAAATTTTAGCATTAGCCAAACTAAAAATATTACCTTGAATATAATTCTTAAATAACTGAATTATTTTACTTAGTCCCATTAGTAACGGCAAAAGGCTTACCAATGCACCAGCAATGCCAAATGCTTTATTACTCCACTGAAATTTTTGCAAGGCATCTTTTAAATCGCCATTAATTGAATGACCAATGGTTGGTCCAAAATACATTGTCATACTAAAATCATTAACAGGGAAAAGCCAGCTGATAGTTGTAATTAGCGGTAATGCAATTAACAAAATACGGAACAACAGCAGCATTCGCCAGCAAAGAGTAGTTAGTTTATTATCCATGTGAGTATCCTTTATAAAATAATATCTTTAAGCATTATGACTCAATCAGATTTGAAATGTACTAATGAAAAATAAATCTGTTTGAATATACGGGTTTGAGATCTCAAGGCATAATGTTAGCACGATAATTATTATACTGCAATTATTTTTTATTGTTATTCAATAAATAATTACTGATTTACATTTTACAAACTACGATACCTATCGTTAATTTACCTTTGCTGCACAAATCACAAACTGCTATAATCACGTGAAATAGTACTCAATTAATTATGAAAGAATCACCCGTGAACATTCGTGGAAAACTCAAGAAAGAGCTAACTTTTTGGGATTTAGTCACTAACGGACTAATTTTCATTGGGCCTGCATCTGCAATCGGTATCTTTGGTGTCTTAGATGCCAAAAGTAATGGCGCAGTAGCATCGGTTTATCTCTTAGCCACGGCAGTGATGAGTTTAACCGCGATGTCATACGTGCAAATGGCGCTTGCAGTGCCTAAATCCGGCTCAATCTACGCCTATGCCAAAACTGCTTTTGGTGCCAAAATTGGCTTTCTAAGTGGCTGGATGATGTTATTGGATTATATTTTAATCCCTGCAGTTGCCTATTTATTTAGTGGAATTGCGTTTAATGCATTAATTCCACAAGTTCCAGCATGGATTTTTACGCTATGTGCAGTAATAGTCACCTTAGGCTTGAATATCCGCGGGATCAAGAACGTCGCTATTTTTAATCGGATCATTTTGCTTGCAGGTTTAGTCGTGCTATCACTAATTTTAATATTTGGTGTCTATTTAATTTTTACCCATGATACACCACGTACTATTCTTTCACCCTTTACTGGAATTGGTACATTCTCACCGCACGCTTTAATCAGCGCAGTTTCAGTCGCGGTGCTATCCTTTCTAGGCTTTGATGGAATTGCAACTTTTGCCGAAGAACATAAGGGTGCAAAAAATACTTTAGGGCGCGCAATCTTGTTGTGCTTAGTTATTGCAGGTTTTTTGTTCATCCTGCAAAGTTTTGTTGGTGGAGTTTTGGCTTTAAACTCACCGGAGTATTTTCGCGCTCATCCAGAATTACAGGGTAAAGCTTACTATAGTATCATTAATCAAGGTATGTCACCCATATTATCATCAGCGCTAGCATTAGTCAAAGCTTTTGGCGCATCTTGTGCTGCCATGGTAGCGGTTACAGCATCGAGTCGTTTGGTATATGGAATCGCCAGCGATGGTGTATTCAGTGAAAAATTAAGCCAGACTAATCAAAATTTCGGCACACCTGTGTTAGCAGTACTTAGTTCTTCCAGCCTGACTTTAATCATTAGACCTCTTTCATAACCATATGAAATGCTAAATTTGTTATACTCTCAACAGTTATTCTTATTGGATTTGGTTGA
>JAIEPY010000080.1 GCA_019748155.1 Burkholderiales bacterium
TGACTCCAATTTTTAGTTACAAATTATAGCTCAAAATTAAGCTTTCAAGTGGTGCATCTCACCTCAGCGGATGCAATTTATATATCCAAACGATGTTATCATAAATTGTAATTATACTCAACATAAGTATATAATCCGGTATTGTACTTTACTTTAACTCGTATGTTTACGCTCTCTTATCAGAAGGAATATAATGAGAACACTGCTAATACTATCCCATCCCAGCTTAAGCACCTCAGTTGCGAATAAGACTATTGTTGAAGAATTAAAAAAATCGTCACAAGATGTCACTATTCGCCATCTGGAAGAATTATACCAAGGATATACAATTGATGTTACTGCAGAACAAGCGGCACTACTTGCTGCTGACACTATCGTATTTCAATTTCCCTTTTACTGGTATTCTTCACCAGCAGCACTAAAGAACTGGATTGACCAAGTATTTGGCTATAATTTTGCCTATGGACCAGAAGGAGACAAAATTAAAGGCAAAAATCTGATCATTTCAACTACTCTAGGCGGCCCACCAGAAGCTTATCTGCCTCTAGGCTATAACCATTTCCGAGTTGGTGAGTTATTACGCCCATTTGAACAAACTGCCTATTTAACAGGTCTTAATTATATTGAACCAATCTTCACTCATCGTTGTGTTTTTAGTCCTGAGGCTAATAACAAAGCAGAGGTTGAAGATCGGGCACGTAATCATGCTACTCGTGTTTTAGAGCAACTTGCTAAATTGGCGTAGCTCGTAGATTAGGGCAATACATTATTAGGTACTGCCCTTTTATATAATTTATTTAATAAGCGTAATACTCTGCCAATTTGCGGGCACTTCAATACCATTTTTTAACCACTGATCCTTAATAAGCTCACGAAGCGGAATATTGCTATCTTTTATGTCAGATGCATGACTAAAATCAAAACCATCACCACCACTAGAAAGAAAATTAATCGTCGCCAGCGTGTACTCACGTTTAGGATCAAGTTCTTTGCCATTAACCAGAACTTTAATAATTTTACCATTGGAATTTAACTGAAGGGTGACACCAGCAAATACCGCAAATTGAGTTTTATGTGGCAGTAAGCTATGCTCCAATAATTTTAGCAAGTATTTACCTTGAATCTTAAGAGTGGTTACAGTATTATCAAAAGGCATTGCCTCGTATACCATACTATAATCAATTTGCCCGGCAGGTAAAGTTCTTCTAATACCAAAAGTATTTTGCATTCCAATCTCGCTACCAGTAGTCTTGCGTATAATATCAGCAATAGTATAAGTCAGTTTGATATTATATAAACCATCACTCTCAGGCATATTATTAAGCTCTTCTGATGCTACTGCAATTTTTTGATTAAGCTTAGCTTTATTTTTCTCATAGTATTTGTTAATTATTTTATCTACTCGCGGATCAGCTGCCATATCTTTAGTTGCTGGCTCCAGATCAATTATTTCCGGCGTAACTTTACACCTTTGAGTAGTATGGCAATCATAATGTAGAACACTAATATTCTTACCCTGACTTGCCCCCTGAACCACCGCTACATTATTTAGGAAGCCAGATACCTTCTGGTGGCTATGGGCAGAAATGACTGCGCTAACACCATTTATATCAGAAGTTAAAGCCCAAATCTCACTATTCTTTAACTGGCCATTTGTATCGTAACTGATTTCACCTGTTGCTTTTTGTTGGCTAGGAATGTGTGTCAATAACACTATTGTATCCGGTTTACCTTGCTTATTTGCGGTTGAGTTTAAAAATTTAACCCACTGGTTAGCAGAAGTTACCGGATTAGTAAATTTTAAACCCTTGATATTAGCAATACCTGTTGTATCTGGAGTTTCCAAAGTCGCTAAACCAATAAAAGCAATTTTTTTGCCACTTGGTAAAATTAATTCTCCATATGGCATGGCATATTTGAAAATTGAACCATCGCTTGCATTAATTATATTAGCCGCAAAAAAAGGAAACTGATTAGTTTTGCTCCATGACTCAAAGACAGCTTGCCCATAATCAAAATCATGATTCCCAATTGCAGAATATTTTACCCCAATCAGGTTAAAAAATTCATTGTCTACTTGCCCCAGAGAGATGTTGGAAATTGCAGTGCCCTGATAATTATCACCAGCTAAAACTACTACTGTATTTGGGTATTGCTTACGATAATTTTGCAGAAACGTACTGATTTTTCCTGCACCAACCATTGATCTATTAGCTGCCATTTGCCCATGAAAATCATTCAATGCAACTACCGTAATATCATCTGCAGCAAATGTCAAAGCAGATAAAACACCTAATATTAATAACAAACTTAGCTTACGCATATAACTCCTTTTATAAATTAGTTAATAAATTTTTAATCTTTTTGGCTAGTTGACTTCATATTAAATAAACCCCACAAATAATAATTGTTCACTTGCTTATTTTGTTAGCACACTCAGTTATTGTAAAGTAAAATCAACCATTATGTAACACAAAATTTAATCCAATAGCTAAGAAGGCATCTTTTTACTGTATAATTATGGCTGAAATAAAACTTAATCATGGAGTACTTAATGAAATCTGTCAATACCACATTTGCACCTCAGGCTATTGGACCTTACGTTCAAGCCAATCAATATGGAAATCTAATTTACACTTCAGGTCAAATCCCACTTAACAAAGATGGTGTTTTAGCTG
Organism: Burkholderiales bacterium; assembly: GCA_019748155.1. Lineage (GTDB taxonomy): Bacteria > Pseudomonadota > Gammaproteobacteria > Burkholderiales > UBA11063 > Aquella. The sequence continues at coordinate 2,679 of JAIEPY010000080.1, forward strand.
GTGAAGACATTAAAACTCAAACACACCAAGTTATGAAAAATGTTGAAGCGATTTTAATTGCAGCTGGGACAGATATGAACCATTTAATTAAAACCACTTGCTTTTTATCAGATATGAATAATTTTGCTGCATTTAATGAAATTTATGCAAGTTATTTTGATCGTAATTTACCAGCGCGTTCATGCGTAGAAGTAGCACGTCTACCACGTGATGTTTTGGTTGAAGTTGAAGTTATTGCGGTATTACCCTACAAATAAACTGCCTAAATTTGCTAAACCCGGTAATTTACCGGGTTTTTTATTTGGTTGATAAACAATCAAAGTTAAAAAATGATAAAATTTAGATATACACACTTGAACAGATTCAAACACACGCGTGTAGGAATACTAGTAGGCGCAAGCGACAAAGCCTAGATATAATAGGTAAGAAGTAAATCAACGATCTAGGATAATGAAGCTATTCAAGTATAATTTCATAAAAAATGAAAGCAATAAATATGAGCGACCAATTACTTAGCAGCGGACAGCTACTTTTATTTACCGAACGTTATAACCTTCAGCGCCGTAGTCAAGGTACTGCCCTAATCCTGTGCCTGCTACTTGGTGCAATTGGCGGACATAAATTTTATTTACGTAAAAATATAGCTGGTGTTTTGTATCTGCTTTTTTGCTGGAGCTTTATTCCTGCGATTTTGGCTATAGCTGATTTATTTTTAGTAAGCTCTCAGGTACGCCGCTATAATAATCTGCAGGCAGTAGAAATTCTACACTCAATCAATCCTCAGGCAGATCCAGAGTTATTAACGATTTATAATAAGTATGAAAATAAATTTCTAATTTATCTTGGACGTATTTTAGCTATTAGCGCAGGAGTATGCTTCTTTGCTGAAATGTACTTAGCAATTATGGCAGATATTCAACCAAGCGAGCTATTAAAGACTCAATGGTCAAATATTAACCTTAGCCGCGCGCAATTAAATGGTGAGCCAGTTACGGTAACGCATAAATATTATATGATTAAGTACGATGGTTTGAGCCTTAATTCGACGCTCTCAGACGCACAAGCTCAAGGTTATAATCAATGCAATCACAACCAATACTATACCGTGTGCTCAAGCACAAAGAATAACTATCCTTATTTTGTAAATTTCCCAATAAAATTTGCAATATTACAATTTGATAATCAAAATAAGCTAATCATGTTCCATTTATATCTCAATAGTGCACCGACTTATAAGGCAATTATTAGCGCATTATCTGCAGAAGCACATGGCGGGAAAAGAAACACTACTTATTTAACCTTGGCTGGTTCTCATGAAGAAATTATAGTCAACCAATCTGAATCAAGCATTCAAATTGGTGACCGTGAAGTATTGATGAATTATGATAAGTCAATTAGCCGGGAAAAGATTCTTAATGATGAATAAAACATCATTGCTGTACTGGATAGACAGCAGTATCGAAAGGTAATAGCAGACTTAGCATAATCATACTTTAGGGATTATTTTTTATTAGCTGCTGGTATTACTGCTGATTCAGACGACTCGGCCTGATTTTGGTCAATCATTCTACTTAGAGCATCAGCGGGAACTAATCCAGAGATAATTTTACCATTAGGTAATACTATAGTGGGTGTGCCAGTTACTTGAACTAAGTTGCTTCCAATTTCTTGCATTTTAACTAATTTTTTACCATTATCACAAGTATTATTTTTACCTAGTGACTTCCCATGCGCCATGAATGCTATCATCGAACTTTCTGGATTTTCTGCGCAAAGAATTCTCTTGGAGTCATCAGCTGCATTAGCATGAATAGCTAAAGGAAATAAATAATAATAAATTGTTACATCTTTTAATTTACTGGTCGTTTCAGCTTCCAAACGTTTACAGAATGGACAATCTGGATCGGTGAAAATTGCAATTTTACTCTTCCCATTACCTTTAACCCGTGTAATAGCTAAATCAGTTGGTAATTTTTTCCAGTCAATTTGATTCAAGTCATTTGATCGTTGCTCAGTCAAGCTAGTTTTAGTGGTTAAATCAAGAAGATTACCAATAAGCGCATAATTTCCGCTTCCATCAACATAGAAAACCTTGCGCCCAGAATCAATTTCATAGACACCTGCAATAGGAGTTGATTCAACTTTATCTATTACTAAATCTGGTAAATTTGCTTTTAAATTTTTAGTAATCGTCGTAACTGTGGTGTCGCTAACCGAAGCCGCGGTTGCAAGCGCACAGCTTAAACTTAAACAAGCCAGCAAGCTTGCTTGGACTAATTTTTTCATGTCTTTAACTTTCCAAATAAAAACAGGCTTGTCAGTAATCAACAAGCCTGTCATAAATCAACAACTATTATTTAGCAGCTGATGCCTCAGGAGCAGAAGCGGCTGGAGCTGGCGCTGCAGAAACTGGAGCCGACGCAGCTGGAGCTTTACCAGATAGCTCATCTAATTTAGCATTCAGTTGATCTGCCGGCAACATACCTGGCAAAATCTGACCATTTTCTAAAACGATAGTTGGAGTACCATCAACTTGAACAACATCAGTACCAATCTTCATAACTTTATCAAGAGCCGAAGTATCACATGAAGTATTAGCTGGTAATGGAGTATCTTTTTGCATCCAGGCCGCCCAGGTTGCCACACGGTCTTTACTACACCAAATTTTCTTAGAATCTGATGCTGCATTTGGATGGATAGGCAATGGGAATAAGAAGCTGTAAACAGTTACATTATTTAACTGAGGAACAACTTGTTTTTCAAACATTTTGCAATAAGGACAATCTGGATCAGTAAATACCGCAATTTTACGGCTACCATCACCAATAACTTGTTTAATTGCTAAATCAAGCGGTAATTTGCTAAAATCAACTTTAGCCAAATCTTGCATCCGTTGTTCAGTAATACTTTGTTTAGTTGCCAAATCAACGATATTACCAAATACCGCTAACTTACCATCGGTTGACACGTAAAATATTTTACGACCAACAACAACTTCATATAATCCGCTAATTTTAGTTGGATTAACTTGATCTACTTTAGTTAATCCCGGAACTTGTTTAACTAAATCCGCTTTAATTTGATCCGTTGTAACTGATGCGCCAGAAGCTGAATTTGTAGTATTATTACAAGCAACCAATGCTACACTTACCATTAAGCCAAGGAGTAATTTTTTCATAAGGTCTTTCATTTCAAAAATATAAATAATCGCAGTGTTGTATTATAGCAGCATCACCAAAAATTTTCTAATAATTTATTGCAGAATTAATCAGCATCTTTTTAAGAGGTGCGATTTGATTTACCAAATTAAGTCCAAGATTGCGCAGTTTATCTACTACGGGTAAGCGATTATGGAATAAACGGTGCAACATATGACAGGTCATTTGCATTTTCCTAACCTCTGCCAGACGGTTATAATTATAGCGAGCTAAATCCACTTCGCTTATTAAGCTATCACTATGAGTTGCAAACAATTGCGCTAATTCCCAAGCATCGCCAAAGCCTAAATTAACCCCTTGCCCTGCCAAAGGATGAATCGTATGTGCTGCATCACCAATTAGAATTACTCTTCCCGCGTAAAATTTTTCAATCAGGTTTAATTTAAGTGGAAAAGCTTGTGCTGGTGTAATTAACTCCAGTTTGCCCAAACTATATTCTCCAGCTTCCGCAACTACCGAACTCAACTCATCTGCCGATAATTTTAATAAGACATCAGGCTCGTTACTTGACCAGACAATTGAAATCTGCTGATTTGGTAGCGGCAAATATGCCAAAATACCCTCACCTAAAAACCACTGGCGGGCAATATTTCGATGATCATACTCACAGCGAAAATTAGCAACTACACCAGATTGATAATAAGGAATCTCCTCTAAATCAAATCCAACTTGCTGCCGAACAAAAGAATTTGCGCCATCAGCTGCTACCAACCACCTAGTCTCCAGCTTACTCCCATCTGTTTGATACAGCGAAACTTGTTCCGCCTCATTCTCAATTTTAGCCAAACTGGTAAATTTAAGCTCAACATTATCATAATTGCTCAATTCCCGATAAACCGCTTGATGCAAATTACGGTATTCGACAATCTTGGCTAAATAATTGCCACGACAATCATGCTGATCAAATTCAATTTTACCACCATGATTACCACGAACATCCATCGCTTCAATCGTCCCCACCCTTTTTTCATCTAAACCAGAAGTCATACTTTGCAGGTATTGATAATTCTTAGGTGATAGCGCATAAATTTTATTATCAAAGCCATCTTGATTATGACTAAAATCCGGCTGATTGCGTTCAATTAGAATTATTTTAAGTTTAGCGTTTTGACGCGCTAGATCAAGCGCAAAGGCGGCACCAACCAAACCGCCACCAACCACAGCAATATCATACATAGATTTAGATTCCAAAAATCAAGCTCCGTGCAACAAAATTTTGTACTGGAGGCATATTACTTAAGGCAATTATTCCGGCACCACGCAAGTGTTCAATGATTTTATTTTTAGACTCAAGTTTAGTTGCCAAAACGTGAGTAAAATTAATTACTGCTGCGGCATCTTTATCACGAAGTTTATCAAAGATTGCTATATCAGTAATTTCAACCTTGTTATTTTTTGCCAAAATACTACTTAAAACCTGAACATCACGTAGTCCAAGATTCAAACCCTGCGCGGATACTGGATGCACTATTTGTGCCGAATTTCCGATCAGGATCATGCGTTTAAATACACGTTTTTTAGTTTGAATTAATTTAAGTGGAAAACAGATTGGTTTGGACAGAAGCTTTGCACCACCTAAACGATTGGTAAACTCACCATCCAACTGCTTAATCAGACTTAATTCATCAGCTTTCAATTGTTGCGCTTGTTCCGTGGGCAATGACCATACCAGCACAAAATTACCATTAAACGGGAGCAAGACCAAAGGTCCACTTCCGGCAAATCGTTCGTAAGCCTTACCATCATTTGGCTTCGCTGTTTTAATTTCAGCAACTAATGCCATTTGCTGATAATCATGTTTTATTTTTTTAGGATAGTCATTCAGGAGTTTACCTCCCTCGGCCAGGATTAATAGATCCGCAGTCATGATTTGCTCAGATCTAGTATCTGAATCACAGTAACAAATGGTAGCATATTCTGCACCATCATTTACACTCGTAACTTCAGCATTAATCAGACGGATATGTTTATTTTGACCAACCTGAGCCAGAGCGGCTTGACAGACATCGCTATAACGAACGGTATAACCCAAATGATCTAGCTCAACTGATTCAGCCGTTATTTGGCTAATCCCCAAACCATGATGAGAAATCTCAACGCAATCAATTGCGGTAACTTGATCATCTGGCCAAGCATTTAATTTAGCCAAGAATTGTTGAGAGGAAATAGCAAGAGCCAGAACCCGCCCATCCGAACGTTTATCCAGCCCTTGATCAACAACTGTGACATTTTTACCTTGCTTAGCAAGTTCCAAAGCCAATGACAGTCCAACCGGGCCACCACCGACAATGATAATTGGACAATGCATCATTACACTTTATAGTCAACCACAGCCACAGAGTTAAAACCGTTTGCCAATAATGGCAAAACATCTTTATTCGCAACTTCAGTATGTTGTTTGTGCGTTAAGTAAATATCACGATCTGCTTCATTGGCAAAATCCATAATGAACGCATAATTAAATCCATTACTTAGATCTTCCGGACTAACATTCTTACCAAAGCTAAAGCTTTTAATCTGAGGAATTTCCTTTTGACGTAAATTACCAAGCTTCTCAAGAGCATTATTAATTTTTTCTTCAGAAACATTAGCTGCAAAAGATAATAGTACTACATGTTTTATCATATTGACCTCAACAAAGATTATAATAAATAAAAAAAGCCCACGGCTATATTGCTGAGGGCTTAATGATAATTAGTATTGAACTTGCATTTTCATAATGTCTTCGTAGCTCATAGCAGTTTCTTTAGCCTGTGCCTTAGCATAGATGCTATCAGTTACTTTTTGTTCCATTGCCATTGCTTTAGCATTGTTTACACGTTGCTCGTCTTGGAAATACCAAGCAAGATAATCGGTTGGATCTTCATACATTGAAGCCATATCTTCAACTACTTTTTTAACTTCATCATCAGAAGCTGTAATTGAATTTTCTTTGATAAATTCTTGCACTAACAAACGTAATGTCACCATGTTTTTAGCATCTTTTTCAAACATCTCATGCGTAAGATTGATTTGATCTGCTTTGTAACCTTGTTTCTTCATGTTTTCTTCAGCATTTTTCATCATGTTATGAATTTCATCATGAACCAATGCACTAGGAACTTCTAATGGAGATACTTCAGATAATGCTTGTAATGCGTTATCCCGTGCTTTAATTTTTAAGCGACGATCAACTTCACGTTGCAAATTTTCTTTAATCTCAGTACGTAAGCTAGCTTCAGTACCATCTTCAACGCCTAAAGTTTTAACAAATTCAGGTGTTAATTCAGGTAATTCTTGTTTAGCAACTTCTTTAACCGTGATAGTAAAAACTGCTGTTTTACCTTTTAAGTTTTCAGCATGGTAGCTCTCAGGGAAATTAACATTTACATCTTTACTTTCGCCAGCTTTCATACCCTGTACACCAGTTTCGAAATCAGGCAACATCCAGCCTTGACCTAAAACAAATGGATAATCTTCAGCTTTGCCACCATCAAATTCAACGCCATCAACCTTACCTAAAAAGTCAATCGTTACTTTGTCGCCATTTTCAGCAGCAACGCCTTCTGACACAACATGAGTTGCACGTTGTTTACGTAAAACATCAATAGTTGTCTCAACATCTTTATCCGATAAAACACATGTTGGTCTTTCAACTTCTTTACTAGCTAAACCGCCAAGTTTAACTTCTGGCATAACTTCAAACGAAGCAGCAAAAATGAACTCTTCACCTTCACTCGAAGTAAGATCAAATTTAGGATATCCTACGATATTTAATTTATGCTCTACTAATTGATCAACGAAGTGTTTATTTAATTGTTCATTCAAGGCATCTTCATAAGCACGACCGCCGTACATTTGCTCAACAATATGCTTAGGCGCTTTACCTGGGCGAAAACCCTGCACTTTAGCCTGACGAGCATATTTTTTTAACTGCTCAGCCACTTGAGAATTAACAACTTCTTTACTTACATTAAAATTTACTTTGCGTTCCAAAGCGCTTACTACTTCAACAGCCATCCTAAGACTTCCTTAAAAATTAATATACAATAATCAAAGATTATATCACAGCTTTATTCTCTACGTTTAAGCTTATCCACCCTCATGCACTAAAACAAGCTAACAGTAACTCCGTAAACAGATTTTCCAGTTTGGTTGCGGTATG
>JAIEPY010000044.1 GCA_019748155.1 Burkholderiales bacterium
TTTGGATTGCGAGTTAATTTATTAGCAGGAATTTACAATTTTGAGATATGCAAATAGGTTATGAAAGAGGTCTATTGTAAATATCAATGGTGAAAGTCATCGATTAAGGCAAAAAATGAAGGCGGGAATCATTCCCGTAAAAGCGTAAAAATAGAGATGCAAATGGTGCATTTTTACGCCGGGGAAGTTTGATTTAATTTGGCTGAAAGTGGTGTACTTTTAGTCCGGGCTTGACATTTATGAAGATGCAAGAAGTGGTGGTGTTTTGTATAAGCTATTGCCCCGCAGCCATAGAAAGCGTAAACGTAAGGCAGTTCAGAGAAAAGAAGTAATCAGCAGCAAACAGTCAATTCATTCTCGAGACGAGATTGTTGAGGAACGTAACCGTATTGGCGACATAGAAATTGATTGAGTAGTTGGTCCGTTTAATCAGGCTGGTATAATAACTGGAACTGAGCGTAAATCTCGTTATAATATGGCTCGGTTAGTTAAGAATAAAACTGGTGATGAAACATTGGTTAAGTTACTGGAAATGCTATTAGTGCATAAGAAAAAGATAAAGACGATAACGTCAGACAACGGTGTAGAATTTGCGCTTCACTTGGCTATAGCAAGTGAGTTGAATGCTCAATATTATTTTGCTGATCCATATTCTAGTTATCAACGTGGAAGTAATGAACATGGCAATGGGATGATACGGAGATATTTTCCTAAAGGAACAGATTTTAGTTTGGTTACGGAAGATGAACTACAACTAGCGCTATACAAAATTAATCATTTACCAAGAAAAATCCACAATGGAAAAACCGCGCATGAGATTTTTTACGGCATAAACAAAAAACTTATCCCCCCTAAGCAGCGGAAAATATTAATTTGTGCATTTCGCACTTGAACTCAGGAATATTTTTAGTATAGCTGATAACACGTTTTGACCCGGCTTTTTAGCTGTAGCTATAAAGCTTCTAATATCCAAGTTTTCCTGAGCATTTTCTAACGACAAACAGGCCTCCTAATATTTTCTGTATCACTTTTAATGGTCTTAGGCTTCGCTCCGCCTCATTATTCGTCAGCGGAAAAATGCGTGCCGTAAAAACCTTAAACCTTGCTTGCCCATTTTTGCTTGTATTTTCAGTCCTGGGGAAGAGCAAAAATCTTTCCTGGGTTGAAAAGATTGTGAGGATCTAATTGCTGCTTGAGCTGCTGCATGAGCTGATAACTAACTGGATCGCAAAACTGTTGCAACCAGTGATTTTTACTCTGCCCAATACCGTGTTCAGCCGAGATACTGCCACCACGCACTATAATATCCTTATAAACTACCGGATTAACCAACTGCTCTAGCTCCCTAATTTGCTGACTATCCGCACCAGCAAGACCAAAATTATAGTGCAGATTACCATCGCCCAAATGCCCAAATATACTAAAATAGCCACAAGGTTCTAATTTTTTCAATTTGGTACTATTACTTGCCACAAAGTCTTCAAGCTGACTTAATGGCAATGAAATGTCATGCTTAGCCGCATAGCCATGCTGTTTCTCCACTAGAGGAATCTGCTCACGCAACTGCCATAAATATTGGCGTTCTTGTTCCGAACTGGCAACAATACTCTGACTTAAATCAATTTCATTTTGTTCAAGTAAGGTTAATAAGTTTTCAAGAACAAAATCATTATTAATTTCAATTTCACAAATAATACTCCACGGAGCATCACAGATTTCATGCTTGAAGTCAAAATAATTTTGGTAAATTTGCCAACTATCGCGCTTGATAATTTCAAAGGCACTGACATTATTGGTGTAGTAAGTTTTAAGCGCTTGCAGGAGTTGTAGTGCTTGGGCAATGCTACTTACTGGAAACATTAAAGTACAGTATGCGGGAGGCATAGGAAAAAGTTTAAAAGTGGCATGAGTAATAATACCTAAAGTACCCTCGCTGCCAATCAATAATTGCTTGAGATCCAGATAAGTATTATCTTTACGCAGCGCCGTAAGCCCATCTAAAACTTCACCATTAGCCAGCACAGCACGCAGACCAAGTGTTAAATCACGAATCATACCGTATTTGAGTACCTGCACACCACCAGCATTAGTCGCCAGATTACCACCAATCTGGCAGCTCCCCTGACTGGCTAAACTTAGTGGAAAATATAAGCCGTGTGCACTAGCGTACTCTTGAACTTGTTGCAAGGTACACCCCGCTTCAACAGTCAATGAATAATTATCGCGATCCAAGCTTATAATTTGATTTATCCTCTGCAAATTTATAATCAGTTGCGCCCTGGCATAATCGCTCAATGGGGTTGCTGCACCACAAGTTGAAGTATTACCACCTTGCGGAATTATTGCAATTTGCTGTGCCTGACAGAATCTGACCAATTCTTGAATTTGCAATTGTGTCTCTGGAAATACTACTGCAATAGCAGAACCGTGATAACGTTTGCGCCAATCATGAGTGTAAGGATCAGTTAATTGCGGATTATCCAGAACATTATCTTGCCCGCAAATTTGGTAAAGCTGATTCAGAATAGGATTAGTCATCCATTTGCTCAACTAAATCAATATAATCCTGCAATGATTTAGTTTGGGTAATATGGCTTGTGAGTCGTTGACGCCAGAATTTTGCGCGCGGTTGCCCATGATAAAGTCCGATCATATGCCGAGTTGCGTGATGTAAGCGTCCACCCCGTGCAGCAATTTGTTCCAAATAAGGGATCATTGCTAATGCAACTTGTTTACGGGAAATGATTTCAGATTCCACAGCATAATAACGCCCATCAAAATCAGCAAACAAGTACGGATTGTAATAAGCTTCACGCCCAAGCATTACTCCATCAACCTGTGTCAGCTGTTCATCTATTTCCGCTCTAGTCTTAATTCCACCGTTAATCATAATTTCTAAATCAGGAAAATCTTGCTTGAGACGATAAACAAAATCATAGCGAAGCGGCGGAACATCACGATTAGCTTTTGGCGTCAAGCCTTTAAGTACGGCATTGCGGGCATGAACCACAAAGTGAGTACAACCCACCGCAGCAATTTGTCCAACAAAATCTACCAGATAATCATAATTATAATCGTAATCCAAACCAATTCGGTGCTTAACCGTAATTGGAATCGCTAATCCATCTTGCAAGGCTTTGACACAATCAGCAACCAGTTGTGGTTCGCGCATCAAACACGCCCCAAAACTACCAGACTGTACTTTATCAGATGGACAACCACAGTTAAGATTTATCTCACGATAACCATAGTCATAACTGATTTTAGCGGCGTTTACCAGCTTGATTGGATCTGAGCCACCTAATTGCAGTACTAAAGGTTGTTCGCACTCGCTGAAGCCCAACAACTTATCGCGTTCGCCATGAATTGCCGCATCTGCAACCACCATCTCTGTGTAAAGCGTGGTATGCTTGGTTATCTGCCGCATAAAAAAGCGATAGTGTCGATCACTCCAATCTAACATCGGAGCAATCGCAATTTTTGGAGTATAGTTTGTCATAGGTTTAATTATTTACTAAAATAATATCATAACGTTCAAGATTTTCTTGTAATTTAGCATTGCTCCACAAATTAGGCAAAATCTTATCTGAGGTATTACCCTGCACTTCTGCCACTATTTGCGCATTAGGAAATTGCGCCTTCTGCTCTTGCCAAACTTTATCACTGGTTACTAAATAATAGCTTTTAAGCGCTGGATTTTGATCTGGGCTATCGGATTTGAAATACTGATTATGTACATAAAATTCCAGCGTTCGTGAATCAAATCTATAGTCAACTACCGCAATCTCTGGATTTTGGCTGGTAATTTGCGCGGCAAGAATTCCACTGTCATATTTGGCATAGATCTTACCAATCAAAGTAGCATAAATAACCATGGTTAAGCAAATTGCCAGAGTCGGAATTAGGATTGCTTTAACAAAGGGAATTTGCCCAAAGTTCTTAATTACATAAATTACCAGTAATAATTCAAGAACTACAAATAGCACTAACATCCAACCCTTAAATACTGCGCCAATGACAACTGCAAGTAGTGCCAGCATAATAATACCCAAATAGCTTTGCACTGCAAAAATCTTATGATTAGTAGTTCTTAAATCATAAAGAAATTTTGCTGATAAAGTCGCAGCAAACGGAAAAATGATATTAGTATAGTGATCAACCTGAAACGAAGTCACACTAAACATCACAAAGCTAACCCAGAAATAACCCAGAAGAAAAATCAAAGCTTGTTTATCACTAGCTGGCAAGGTTTTAAATTTACGAATTAGTGTATACATCGCAGCTGGATAAACCAATGACCACGGTAAAAATGCCCATAAGAAGGTATGAACAAAGAATACCTGATGAAACGCAGGAGGATTGGTACTATAAATATAACCGGTATTAAAAAAGCGTCCAAATTGACTATCAACAAAAAACCAACGAATCCCTGAGACATGATTATGTCCAAAAATTATTTTCTCGGGATGGAGATCAAATTGAATATATAACGCAATCACTTCCGGCAATGCCAAGATAAATGAGAGCACTAATGCACCAATCCACTTTGGATGAATAACATTAACTAGCCGTTTAGTATAAACCCAAACACAAAATAAACCACTCACGATAGTGATAACAACAAAAACACCTTTGGTCATCAACCCCAAAGCGGTAAAGAAGGCGCCAAGGATTAAACTACTCCAGCTAAATTTACGGTCATAGCACAACCAATAATACACTGCCGGCACGATTTGCCCAAGTAAATAAGCTTCTGCACGAATATCATTAGCAGAGAACATCAGATGAAAAACGCTCAGATAAATCAGTGTTGCCAGTAAAGACACTGTATTATTTTTATATAGCAAATTGCTTAGACGATAGGTATAAACTGCACCAAGGAGATGAAATAAAAATCCCGGCAGTATATAAGCAAATGAGTTTATACCAAAAATCTTAAAGGATAATGCACTAATCCAAAAAGGGAAATGCGGTTTATCCAGCCAATCCTGATTGCTTAACACCAAATCGCTCCAGTCATTAGTTTGGGCAATATGTTTGGCAATACTACCATAGTATGGACCAAATGAAGTGCTGGTCATCGGGAAAAACAATCCGACTGCTGTGGCAATAATAGCCAAAATAATCAGGTTTTTAAGCAGTCTGTCAAATTTGGTTAGGTATTCCATCTAGCTCCCTGGCTTTCTTAATTGTATTAATTATTCATTCCGAGATTTTATCAGGAACTTGTACCCACCCCGCATGTTTTTGAGAGGTGATCTGACTTTACAAGTATTTATAAAGCAAATTATATCGGTAAAAAAGACGACGCCGTATAGCTTCGTTGCTGGTCAAAATTGCTCAACACGTCAAGTGTCAAAATTGACACTGGTATTATATTTTAAATCTATATAAAATTCATCATACAAAGGGATGTGATATCTCTAGTAAATACAATAACCTAATGTAATAAAAAATAACCTGACATCATTTAGCTATAACTTGATCTTGTTTGTAATTTTAACCTGAATAATGCTCTGTAAATCTGAAATTATCTTATAAGGATATTATGATGAAAATCAAAAACACACCAATAATTAGCATGCTGATTATTAGCTCTTCAATTAGCACGCTGAGCGCATGCAGTGGTAGTGGAAATCCAACTAATTCAAATGTTGTGCCACCTACACCACAAACTACAAATGCGATAACAATCGATAACTCAGGTATAATCCCAGTTTTCGATGGAGCTGCGACAAGTAGTTTCGTTTACGTCCGGAATAATGGTAACACTACGATTAGTGGAATATCATACTCTGCAAAAATAAATGTAAATACTACTTCAAGTACTTCATTAATCAGTAACCTTAAACAAATCTTAAAACTTTCCTCTGCTTCAGCAACACAACTTATTAATGGGGATCAATGTACTACGTTAAAACCAGGACAAGAATGTCCACTGGCATTCACTATTCCATCCGTTAGTAAATCACAAGCACAGGGATCTTTATTAGTTACCGCAAGCTACAATAGTGAAAACACGAATAAATCATTTAATAGCATTCTAAATTTTAATCAAGTTGACAAATCCAAGTCTGGTGTATTTTTTGGCTCTGGCTTAGGTTCAGACTCGGTAATTCTATCTGGCTTTGGGAATAAAGAAGCACACGCTATGCTCTATATTTATGGTAGCGGGCAAGATAAAATATATAAGATTAATAAACTATTATCCGATAATCCAGTTGTTACTATTGGCGCTAACTATGTTGGAACACAGATCCCATCCAGCTATGTTCAGGCGATTCCATTAGTTGCTAAAACAATTTCCTCTTTAAACACGAAGAATAAATCACAATTAGCATCCTATAAAGCAACTCTGTTATTAAATAGTGAGGATCAAAACCAAAGTGCTTATTCAGATAGTGCCAGTGCTGGGGTTGCACCTATACCCTCAAGTGCGATTTTAACAGTAAGCCAAATACCGCTAATTGACACGGCAACAACAAATACGGGTTCAATATATTTAGTAAACTCAGGCAGTGAAGTTGCAACAATAACTGCCCCTATATTCGATCCCAGTTCAGTAACTCGAGCCAATAGTTCTACCTGTGGAGCTACACTTGCTATTGGTGCTTCTTGTCAACTGGATTTCACCTTATCTCAACAAGGCACAGGCTCTGGAACGATGACTATGAATTATTCATCTCCAAATCTACAAACAGCAAGTATTTCAGCGGCTTTTTCTTATTATAATAGTAAGGACTCTGCTTTTGTTAAATTTAATGCAAGCAATCCATTTTTACTTAACGCTACGATAGCTAGTGATAATACGATTACTGTAAGCAATAATAGTGGTTATGATTTAACCGGAATTACTGGCTATGCTGCCACATTGTCCGGTAATGCATCAGTATCTGCGGACACAGTAAATTGTTACGATAAAAATGGCAATAGCAGTGCTAATAATCTACCCATAAACGGCTATTGTACCTTCAAAGTTTCTGTTGCCGACGCACAAACAGAAATTGGAGCTATCAAGTATGGTATAAATGCAACCTTTAATAAGAACGGGGTGAGTAATCTATTTGATCAATATTATTTATTTAACTATCAGTCTGCCACTTATCAGGCAATTTTGCAGCTTAGTTTCAACCCTACGATTAGTACTATCGGAGACAATAAATCGTCTACTTCCCAAACGATTACAATTAATAACGTCGGGCAGGCACCAGCAACAATCAGTAACCGTAATCTGGGAAATAACCCATCATATTTTACCGAAACAACTAGCGACTGTAGCAACACATTGAACCAGAATAGTAGTTGTACTGCAACACTAAAGCTTGGACCAATCGCTTCATCAAGCCAGTCTTCGGGAAATGCCATATATAGCATAAGCTATAGCGGTGGTCAAGCACAAGATGTAACAACACAAAATACTATTAACTATCAAGTGTTACCAAACACTCAGGATATTACAAGCACTTTTGCAACTAATGGCTCTACTTCTGGTGGAGGCAGTAGCTCGGGCGATCCAATTGTCTTTAGTGGAGCTACCTCCGGCTCTTCACAAACTGTCACCATGACTTATACAAACTCAGTAAATGGTAATCCGATAACAATCACCGGAGTTAGTAATAATAATTCACCAATATCCTGGGCTATTGATTATACCAACTCTACTTGTTATTCAGGTACAGCACTACCTTCTCCAACAATTCAGCCCGGCGACGCATGTACCATAATCTTTAAAAATCTATTAGCCAATTACGTAGATGCGGTTCCTAATATTAGTGCTGTTTATCAGGAAAACTTAACTTTACCAACTATTACGTTTAAAGATATGAATACTCAGGATATATTCCAAATGACACCAACCACGCCTGCAGGAGACACTACTATCTATGCTCAACACTCACTGGCAGTGGTTAGTAATTCATTGACTAAAGTTAGTGGAAATAAATTAAAAATTACTAACACTCTGAGTAACGCAAATAACTACACTCCAGTCACAGTGAAGGGAACCATTTTTGATTATTTTATCTCTGGAAGTGCTCAAACAGCTGATGCCTGTACTACTGCCAGTGATAGTGGTCTAGTTAATCAAAATTGTATTTTAACACCTATTAATGGGACTGCAACGGCTAGCGTGACCTACACAATGGATACCGATTCTTTTCTGAATGCCACATTACAGGCAGTCTTTGATTCAGTAGATAAGAGTCAGGTAGTTGCTATGACGCCAAAAGTAACAACTACTACTATTACGCTAGTGCCAACTCCTGCACCAGTCACTGATTTAGTTTACAGCGCGTACAAGGATGTTGGTATAAATGCTAACTGGAACAATTTGCAAATCTCAACCAAAGTTAAAGATAATACAGCATCTTTTCCTAGTCCATTGGTAACAGTATTGCCAAGTAGTTCAATGAACACAATCAGCTGGGCGTTTGCAACTGGCGAGTGTGGACAAGAAAACTGGGCAGGAATGGACACTACACAATTTGCAACCCAAAATATTACTGATTTCAATAATGCAGGTTTAAAATATATCGTATCAACTGGTGGTGCTTCAGGTGCTTTTACTTGTTCAACTCAGGCTGGAATGGATACTTTCTTAAACCGCTATATCTCCAAAGGTTTTGTTGGTCTTGATTTTGACATTGAAGTCGGACCAAGTGGTGCTGATTTACAAAACTTGATTAATATGATTGCTTATGCACAGCAAAAATATCCAGCTTTGAGAATCAGCTTTACCCTAGCAACATTAGCCTCAGCTAATCCATCAGGCACAAGCTTAAGTTCACTGGGAGACAGCGTAATCACCAAAGCTAAATCTGCGGGAATTAATTTTTATGTTAACTTAATGGTTATGGATTATGGTAACTCTTCTGCTGTGTGTGTAATGGATACTACCGGAACCAACTGTGATATGAATTTATCTGCACAGCAAGCAGCAAAAAACCTTAGCAAATATTACAGTATTCCACTAAGCAATATTGAGTTAACACCAATGATTGGAGTAAATGATACGACTACAAATATTATGAGCTTAACTAATGCTACTAGTATAGCAAGCTGGGCTAAAGCTAACGGACTCGCTGGATTACATTACTGGTCGTTAGATCGTGACGCTTCATGTGTCAACGCATATGCAACCACAACATGTAGCAGCTCAGTTAATGGTGTACCAATGCAAACCACCACGTTAGAATATTTAAATGCTTTTACTAGCAGACTATAAATATGGCAGTCTGGAGTTAAAGCTAAACCAATGCTCAGCTTAAAATAGAACTCGAACTATTAGAAAAGGCAACGGTGTATTTCGCCAAGCAAATGAAGTGAAGTACACCTTAACTTTTCAAAGGTTTATCGTAATCTGATTAAGCAAAATAGCTTGGTTGGCAGCATGAGTCGTAAAGGTAATTGCTGGGACAACGCGATTGCTGAGAATTTCTTTGGTTTGATAAAAAAAGAAGTACTCAACCATTTGCACTTTGAAGCCAGAGCTAACGCAGAGTTAGTGGTATTTGATTATACAAATGGCTGGTATAATCCTAGTCGAATTCATTCAAAATTAGGCTATATGTCTCCGAGTTAATTTGAGGTAACAAACTCCAACCAAACAGGAGCAAAACTTAACTCAGTTAAGTTTTGCTCCTGTTTGGTGAATATGGGCAAGCAAATTTGTCTGATTATCCACAACAAGGACAGTTTAACAAACTTAACGCAAATAAGAATAGAGAAAATGATCTGGTACCAGATTTGCAAACCCATATGATACCGCAGCTTCAATTAATAATTTTGTCGATACTATTTTTAATTGGAACTTAGGACATAATTGTTCGGAAATTAATTTTAAAATATAGCTCCTCGATACTTTTAGAAACTCCCCAATTTCATTTTGAGTATATCCAGCAATTAACATAAATAGAATAAGCTCCTCTTGCTCACTTAATATAATTTGTTGAATAATATTTTTATTTGCCACAACGTAACTGCTCACTCACCCAGTAAAATATATTAAAAAAAGTTAAAAAATAGCTTGACAGGTTTTTTAGTGTTACT